>NZ_JAQSLK010000001.1:300000-515763 GCF_028649595.1 Campylobacter magnus | reverse complement strand
TTGCTCCATCTCGAACCAAGAAGCTAAGCTCGTCATGGCTGATGATACTATCTCTTACTGGGACTGGAAAAGTAGGTCGCTGCGAGCTTTGTTAAAAATACTCTTTGATATCTAAATTTATGAAATTCTCATCTATATTTTATTCTATTACTTTTATTTTTATGCTTGGCTCATCTGGGATTTTTTTGGCTTATTTGTGGCTAAAAGAATACGATAAACAAAACTACACCAGAGAGTTAAACACCAAATACTCAGTCGTATCTCGTCTAACCTTACTAAAATACAGTGGTATTATCAGCGACAATGAATACGAGGCTCAAATCAAGGGCTTTGAGATGCCTCAAATACTTGATGATACTCTAATAAAAAAGATCATAGATAACGCTCAAATCATCGAAGAACAAGAACAAGAAATCGGCAAAAGTGCAATTTTAACCTTTAATAACAATAATTATCTGCGACTTATTTCTAATAATGATGATATAATCGTGCTTTATGATGATAAGTTTCAAGCATACCGCTATGATGTGATTACACTGATATTTTCGCTAGTTTTCTTGGTGCTTTTGGCTGTTTATATTTTTATAATCCGCAAGCTAAAGCCACTTCGCCGCCTAAAAAGGCAGATTAAAAAATTTGCTGGTGGTGATTTGGAGATTGATAATGTCGCTACTGGCACTGATGAGATTTCTCAGGTTGCAGATGCCTTTTATGATGCTGTGCGTCAAATCAAGCTTTTAAATCACAATCGTGCGCTGTTTTTGCGAAATATAATGCACGAGCTAAAAACGCCAATTACCAAAGGTCGTATCACAGCTGAAATGCTGCCACAAAACAAATACCAAGAACGCTTAATTAGCGTTTTTGTGCGCTTAGAGAGCCTAATAAACGAGTTTGCGCTCATAGAGCGGGCTAGTTCAAAACTACAAAATGTAGAAAAATCTAGAATTCCTTTAAAAACAACAATCACCAAAGCCCTAGATATCGCAATGGCAGAAAGTGGGGCTGTAGAAATCAAAGAAAATGATGATATATTCATCAAAGCTGATGAAAAACTAATCAGCGTGGCTTTTAAAAACATCATTGACAATGGTATAAAATATGCTAGCGACCACAAGGTTTTAGTAGAGATTAACAGCAATGATATTTGCTTTATAACTAGTGGTGAGCCCCTTAAAAACGAGCTTAGCTACTACACTCAGCCTTTTACAAAAGATGGAAATGCCAAAAACAGCTTTGGTCTTGGGTTATATATTGTAGAAAATATACTAAAAGCTCATAATTTTATGCTAGAATACGAGCATGAAAATGGCAAAAATATTTTCAAAGTAAAATTCAAACCTTAGGAGAACACATGAAAAAAATTCTACTCTCAAGTCTAGTTTTAGCTAGCGTGCTAATGGGCGAGAAAATCGTTATCGGTGCTACACCTGTGCCACATGCTGAGATTTTAGAGGTGGCAAAAGCTTCATTAGAGGCGCAAGGATATGAGCTTGAAATCAAGGTCTTTAACGACTATGTCCTACCAAATAAAGCCTTAGCAGATAAGGATTTGGATGCGAACTTTATGCAACACGAGCCGTATTTGCGTGAGTTTAATGCGATGAATGGCACTCGCTTAGAGCCTGTTTTTGGAGTTCATTTAGAGCCAATGGGGGCGTATAGTAAGAGCATAAAAAGCCTTGCTGAACTAAAAGATGGTGATAAAATTGCTATTCCAAATGACCCTACAAACGAAAGCCGTGCGCTTGATTTGCTAGCAAAAAATGGTCTAATCGAGCTTGATACAAAGGTTAAACTCCGCACGCCTATGGATATCACTAAAAATCCAAAAAATCTAAAATTTGTAGAGCTTGAGGGAGCGACCCTGCCACGCGCTTTGGATGAAGTGAGCCTAGCTGTTATCAACTCAAACTTTGCTTTAAATGCTAATTTAAATCCAAAAAGTGATTCTATAATCAGCGAAGATGGTATAAATAACCCTTACTCAAATATCGTAGTAGTGCGTGCTGATGAAGTCTATGGTAAAAAAGCAAACGCTCTTAAAAACGCAATTTTAAGTGATGAAGTGAAAAAATTTATCAATGAAAAATACAAAGGCGCAGTTATTCCGTCTTTTTAATCAAGATTAAAGGATAAAAAATGAAATTAGCAAAGCGTATGAGCACACTAAATGAAAGCCTTACAATAGCAATTTCAACTCGTGCTAAAGAGCTAAAAGCTAGCGGTAAAGATGTGCTAATTTTCAGTGCTGGTGAGCCTGATTTTGACACGCCTGATGTAGTAAAAAACGCTGTAATTACCGCTATGCAAAAAGGCTGTGGCAAGTATACCCCAGTTCCTGGTACAAAAGAAGTGCTAGAAGCAATTTGTACCAAGCTAAAAAGAGATAATAATCTAAGCTACACTCCAGCGCAGGTAGTTACAAATGTAGGCGCAAAGCAGTCTATTTTTAACTGCCTTCAAGCCCTAGTTGATGAGGGTGATGAAGTCATAATACCTGCGCCATACTGGGTAAGCTACCCTGAGATAGTAGGATACTGCGGTGGAAAAAGCGTGATTATAAACACAGATGAGAGTACTGGCTTTAAAATGACAGCAGAGCAGCTAAAAGTAGCTATCACGCCACGCACAAAGGTTTTGATGATAAATACTGTGGGCAATCCTTGCGGTGGAATTTACTTAAAAGCTGAGCTAGAAGCTATTGGTAAAGTGCTTGAAGGCACTGAGATTATCGTGCTTAGCGATGAGATTTATGAAAAGCTTAGCTATGATACAGAGCCTACTGCTTGTGCTAGTGTGAGCGAGGATATGTTTAAGCGCACTGTTACTATAAACGGACTTAGTAAATGTGCTGCTATGCCAGGCTGGCGTTTTGGCTACATGGCAAGTCCTATCTCTGAGCTAAACGCAGCGGTGAAAAAACTACAAAGCCAAAGCACAGCAAACATCGCTAGCATAGTCCAAGCAGGTGCAATTCCTGCACTTTTAGGACAGGGCGATGAGTATATTGCGATGATGAAGAAAAACTTCATAGAACGCCGTGACTATGCTGTAAAGGCGATAAATGCTATTGATGGTCTTAGCGTGCTAAGTCCTGCTGGGGCTTTTTATCTTTTCATAAATTGTAAAAAAGTAGATAGTGATTCGATGCGCTTTTGTACTAGACTTTTGGATGAAAAGCTTGTTGCTTGCGTGCCAGGCGTGGGCTTTGGTATGGATGGCTATTTTAGATTTAGTTTTGCTTGTGATTTAGAAAGCATCAAAAAAGGCTGCGAGCGTATAGCTCAGTTTGTAAAAAGCTATAAAAAAGACTAAATAAAGCATTTTTATCTCTTAGGAATTCTAGATTTTTTTAGGAATTCTAGAATTCCTTAATTTTATTCTAGGAATTCTAGATTTTTCTTATCGTAACACTAGGGCTAAAAAATACCCAAAACTTACTAAAAATTTCTAAATTTTTGCTATTATTGTCAGCGTTAAAATTTTACAAAAAAGGTCAAAAAAATGCAACAAGGAGCAATTCACAAAATTCTAATCGCAAATCGTGGCGAAATCGCTATTCGCATAGTCCGTGCGTGTAAAGACTTGCATATCGCAAATGTAGCAATCTACACAAAACCTGATGCTGAGTGTCTGCATGTAAAAGTAGCTGATGAGGCTTATTGCGTGGGCGATGAGCCACTTAAAGGCTATCTAGATCCAGCTAAAATCATAGAAACTGCTAAGCAATGCGGCGCAGATGCGATTCATCCAGGCTATGGCTTTTTAAGCGAAAACTACGACTTTGCTAAGGCTGTTGAGGATGCTGGATTAATTTTAATAGGTCCAAAAAGCGATATAATCCTTAAAATGGGCAACAAAAATATCGCTCGCTCGCTAATGAAAGAAAACGGAATCCCGGTTGTTCCAGGCACTGAACCACTAAATAAAGAAAGTATGGATACCATAAAAACTCTAGCTCGCCGCATAGGCTATCCAGTCATACTAAAAAGCTCAGGCGGCGGCGGTGGCCGTGGAATTCGCGAGGTGTGGAGCGAAGATGAGCTAGAGGATAATTTTGAAAGTTGCAAGCGTGAGGCAAAGGCGTTTTTTAATAACGATGAAGTTTTTATGGAAAAGCTTATTGAAAAGCCACGCCACATTGAGTTTCAAATTTTAGGCGATAATTATGGAAATATCATCCACCTTTGCGAGCGTGATTGCTCTATCCAGCGCAGACATCAAAAGGTTATTGAAATCGCACCTTGCCCTACCATAAGCGAGGATTTGCGCAAACGCATGGGCGTAGCAGCAGTAGCAGCCGCAAAAGCTGTAGGCTACACAAATGCTGGCACAATAGAGTTTTTGCTAGATGATTATAATAACTTCTATTTTATGGAGATGAACACTCGTATCCAAGTAGAGCACGGCATCACAGAAGAAGTAACCGGCGTAGATCTCATCGGCCGCCAAATCCGCATAGCCTCTGGCGAAATTCTAGATATCGAACAAAGCGAGGTAAAGGCTCGTGGCGTAGCAATAGAAGCAAGAATCACAGCAGAAAACGCGTGGAAAGACTTCGCCCCAAGCCCAGGCACTATTACAGGCTACTTCCCAGCTTTGGGTCCAGGCGTTAGAGTAGATACTCATATCTACCAAGACTATGAAATACCGCCATTTTATGACTCAATGCTAGCAAAGCTAATGGTAAAAGGCAGCAGCTACGATCTAGCTGTTAGTAAGCTAGAGCGTGCTTTAGATGAGTTTAAAATCGAAGGCGTTACTACCACACTACCGTTTTTGCACGCTATTTCAAAGCGCCGCCACTTCCGCAAGGGCTTTTTTGATACTAGCTATCTTGAAGAGCGCTTAGAAGATATCTTGGAAAATACAGCTGATGAAGCAAGCGAAGTAGTAGCTGCAATCGCAGCAGCAAAGCTTAGAGGTGAGTAATGAGTGATTTTCTAGGTGATTTGGCTGCGATTAAAGCTGATATGGTAAAAAACTCTGCGCCAAAAGACGCAGAAAAACCAAAGATAAACCCAAACAAAGATGAGATAAAAGAGCATTTTTTAAATGAAAGTAAAGAAGAAAAATTTACTCGCCTACAAGATGAATTTGCTGATTTTATCGAGTACAATGGAGTCAAAAAAATCTAGAATTCCCTAGAATCTAGAATTCCTAGATGAATATGTAGGAATTCTAGATTAAAAGCTCTAAAATTCCTTGACATCTTAAAAATTTTGTGCTATATTTTTAGCACTCAAACTTACTGAGTGCTAAAAATTCAAAAATCAATCAATACAGAAAGGAAACAAAATGCAGTTTCAACCACTAGGCAAACGCGTTCTAGTAGAACGCCAAGAAGAAGCAACAACCACAGCAACTGGTATCATCATCCCAGACAATGCTAGCAAAGAAAAGCCACAACAAGGCAAAGTAGTAGCTGTGAGTGAAAAAATCGCAGACAAAGGCATAGAAGTAGGCGACCAAGTAGTATTTGGCAAATATACAGGCACAGAAGTAGCCGTAGATGATAAAAAATATCTAGTGCTAAACCTAGAAGATATCCTAGGAATTCTAAAATAAGGAGCAAAAAATGGCAAAAGAAATATTTTTCTCAGATGATGCAAGAAATCAACTTTACGCAGGTGTTAAAAAACTAAATGACGCAGTAAAAGTAACAATGGGACCACGCGGCCGCAATGTGCTAATCCAAAAAAGCTTTGGAGCGCCAACAATCACAAAAGACGGCGTAAGCGTAGCAAAAGAAATAGAGCTTAAAGACAGCTTAGAAAACATGGGTGCAGGCCTTGTTCGCGAAGTGGCAAGCAAAACAAACGACCAAGCAGGCGATGGCACTACAACAGCTACTGTGCTAGCTCACGCAATCTTTAAAGAAGGCCTTCGTAACATCACAGCAGGCGCAAATCCTATTGAAGTAAAACGCGGAATGGATAAATACTCAGCCGCTATAATTGAAGAGCTTAAAAAATCATCAAAAGCAGTTTCAGGCAAAACTGAAATCGCACAAGTTGCTACAATCAGCGCAAATAGCGAGAGCGCAATCGGCGATCTAATCGCAGAAGCAATGGAAAAAGTAGGCAAAGATGGCGTAATAACCGTTGAAGAAGCAAAAAGCATAACTGATGAGCTAGTGGTAGTCGAGGGTATGCAGTTTGACCGTGGTTATCTAAGCCCGTATTTTATCACAAATGCTGAGAAAATGAGCGTTGAGCTATCATCTCCATTTATCTTGCTATTTGATAAAAAAATCGCAAATTTAAAAGATTTGCTACCTATTTTGGAGCAAGTTCAAAAATCAGGCAAACCACTTCTAATAATAGCAGAAGACATCGAGGGCGAGGCTTTGGCAACGCTAGTTGTAAATAAACTTCGCGGTGTGCTAAATATCTCAGCTGTAAAAGCACCTGGCTTTGGCGATAGGCGCAAAGCTATGCTTGAAGATATCGCTATTTTAACAGGTGGCGCAGTAGTAAGCGAAGAGCTAGGCAGAACATTAGAGAGTGCCACAGCAGCCGACCTTGGACAAGCTGAGCGTGTGATAATCGACAAAGACAACACTACAATCGTAAATGGCGCAGGCTCAAAAGAAGCAATTGATGCTCGCATCGCTCAAATCAAAGCGCAAATCGCAGAGACAACAAGCGAATATGACAAAGAAAAACTACAAGAGCGCCTAGCAAAACTAAGCGGCGGCGTAGCTGTGATAAAAGTAGGCGCAGCAACTGAAACTGAGATGAAAGAGCGCAAAGACAGAGTAGATGATGCGCTAAATGCTACAAAAGCAGCAGTAGAAGAGGGTATCGTAATCGGCGGTGGCGCAGCTATAATCAAAGCTAGCAAAAAAGTAAATCTTGGTCTAAGTGGAGATGAAGCAATCGGTGCTGATATTGTAAGACGCGCGCTTTTTGCTCCACTTCGCCAAATCGCAGAAAACGCAGGCTTTGATGCTGGCGTAGTGGCAAATGAGGTAGAAAAAGCAAGTGAAAACGAGGGCTTTGATGCAGCAAACGGTAAACTTGTTGATATGTTCTCAGCTGGCATAATTGATCCAGTAAAAGTAGAGCGTATCGCACTACAAAACGCTGTGAGCGTAGCAAGTCTGCTAATCACAACAGAAGCAACAGTTAGTGAAATAAAAGAAGAAAAACCAGCTATGCCAGCAATGCCTGATATGGGCGGCATGGGTGGCATGGGCATGATGTAAGCCCTGTGCGAGCTACTAAAATTTAGAATTCTATCTTAGGAATTCTAGATTTTAGCCATTTTAGCCTAGGAATTCTAGAATTCCTAGGCTTTTTTATTTAATTATTCAAAATATTTTTTAAAAAACTCTTGACTTTTTTCTAAAATAGCACCGAATTTTTAGTTAAAAAGCAGAAAACAATGAATTGTTTTTATCACGAAAATATAGGTGCTGTGGCGACTTGCGTTGATTGTGGAGTGGGGCTTGACTGCGTTCAAAAAATGAAGCACCGCTTAATTTCTTTGCTATGATAGGTGTTTGGTGTCTTGCAAATATAGGTCGTGTTTTATTCGCTATTTTTAGACCAGTTGATAGTGTTAATGAAGCCTTAACAAGGCATAAAGATGGCGAGGGTTGGTTTATAGGTAGGTTACTAGGCGGGCTTATTGTTACTATTTTTTGGGGTATTTTCTTGCCTATTCAAATCCTTTGGGTAGTTTATAAACTAAGCCAAGCCAAAAAACAAGCTAGCGTACTTCATCAAAATCAGGATATGGCAAATAGCATTAATATGTAATTTTCTAAAATCACCAACTTTTAGGGAATTCTAGAATTCTTGAGCTAAAAACTAGAATTCCTAAGGTTAAATTCTAGAATTCCTAAGCTAAAATCTAGAATTCCTAAGCTAAAATTCTAGAATTCCTAGAATAAAATCTAGAATTCCCTAGAAAGTTTTTACTCCACAGTTACGCTTTTTGCTAGATTTCGTGGCATATCTACATCATTGCCTAGGCGAACCGAAATTTCAAGCGCTAAAAGTTGCAAAACCACCATCATCTCAAAAAACTCGCTCATCATGTGAGAGTGCTTGCTAGTGGCTATATAATCATCTGCTAGCTCAAAAGGCTCTGGGCTAATTGCTGTGATAAAAGCATCTCTTGCGGCTAATTCTTGTGCGTTTGAAATCGCCTTGTCATAAAGGCAAGTGCTAGGCAGCAGGGCAATCGTATAAAGTCCGCTATCAGCCAAAGCAATAGGCCCATGCTTCATCTCGCCACTTGGATAGCCCTCAGCGTGAAGATAGCTAATCTCTTTAAGCTTCAAAGCACCCTCTAAGGCTAGCGGATAAAAAATATCACGCCCGATAAAGAAAAAGCCGTGTCCGTGTAAATAATGCTTACAAATGCGGTAAATACGCTCTTGTAAGGCTGGGGCGAAGTTTAGCACCGCTGGAATTCCCCTTAGTGCCTCAGTCTCGCTGCTAAACTCGCTAGCACTTAGAGTATTTCGCATTTTAGCTAGTCTTAGTGCTAGTAGCCACAGCACCAAAACCTGAGTAGCAAAGGCTTTCGTGCTAGCTACGCCTTTTTCTATGCCAGCACGAGTTAAAAGAACTGCGTCAGCTAAGCGAACTATGCTAGAGTTATCTACATTACAAATCGCTAGGCTTTTTAGTCCTGCGTTTTTAGCGATTTTTAGGGCTTCGAGCGTATCAGCAGTCTCGCCACTTTGGCTAATTACTACAAAAAGCGCATTTTTGTTTAAAAACGGGTTTTTGTAGCGAAACTCACTTGCTATTTCTACCTTTGTGCGTATTTTTGCTAATCTTTCTAGCAAGTAGCTAGCACTAAGGGCTGCGTGGTAGCTAGTCCCACACGCACAAAGCACCACCTCATCTCTGTCTTTTAAAATGCTCTCATCAATATCTAAGCATACTTCATCACCGCTAATTCTGCCCATAAGGCACTCGCTAGCCACAGCACTTTGTTCGTAGATTTCTTTTTCCATAAAAAATCTATATCCACCTTTTTGTGCGTAGCCCTTATCCTTGCTAAGTGCGGTAGGTGCTTTATTAAAAGGCTTTTTATCACTATCAAAAATCTTAAAATCTCCGCTAGTATCAGCAAAGCCATAGCAGCCATCATCAAGGTAAATCGCACTATCACAAAGCCCGATTAGTGGCGCATCGCTACTAGCAAAGTAAAACTCATCTCCACTTTGTCCTATCATCATAGGCGCAGCATTTTTAGCAAAAAACACTACATTTGGTGCAGCTTTGGTAATTAGCAAGGTAGCATATGCCCCTTGCAATCTAGAAATAGTCTTTTCATAAGCTTCAAAAGGCGAGCTAGCACTTTTATTATAAAACTCAAAAAGATGAACGATAACCTCAGTATCTGTCTGGCTAATAAACCTTACACCTGCCTTTTCTAACTCGGTTTTTAGCTCTTTGTAATTCTCAATTATTCCATTGTGTATGACAAAACTATACTCGCCAAGGTGCGGGTGAGCGTTTATCTCAGTTGGCTTACCGTGCGTTGCCCAGCGTGTGTGTCCTATCGCCACACCAGCGCCTGTGCTTGTAAAATCGCTCATTTTAGAACTTAGATTTTCTAGCTTGCCTACAGCCTTAAAGTGCCTTAGTTCTACGCCATCAAATACAGCCATACCAGCACTATCATAGCCTCTGTATTCTAGTTCTTTTAATCCATTTAAAATAACTTCTTTTTTCTCGTTTTTACCGATATAGCCTACTATTCCACACATTTTTCATCCTTTGTGATGTATTCTTTAAACAAAGCGAAGTTTCGCTCAAAACTGCTGTCTTTTTCTATCAAATATAAATTTCTCGTGCGATTTTTGATAGTTTGAATTCTAGCATTTGCAAGTCGCAAAGAAAATCTCTCAAAACAAGCCAAAATATAAGCCATAAATCCACGGCTGTCTTTTGCGTTTATGTTTATTTTAGCATATTCATCACCTAGTTCGCAAGATACTTCATTTGGCAAAATCACAGGGCGAGATACGCTAGCTTCTCCTTTATCACAAAGTGCTGTGATAATGCTAGACTCTAAGCTAGCAAACTTCGCACTATCTACACTTTTAGCATATTTTAACTTGACAAAAAATTTATTTTCAAACAGCTCAAAAATCTCCATATACTCCAAATCAAGCTTGCTAAGCTTGCTAAGCACCATGCTTACATTCCAGCCACGGCGCACTATCATCTCCACACTTAGCCCCTCATCGCTAGAGATTTTAACAGAGATATTAGCACACTCCATAGCCCAAAGTGCTATATTTATTATCCCACTTGCTTTGTATTTTATAAAAAACAGATTTGAGATAATACTAAGAATTCTAGATTTTTGCTCGGCTGAGAGCTCTAAAAATGCGCTATTTTTCTTGATTAAATTTTCTTTTTTTGCTCTTGCTCTGCCCTCGCCTAGGCTCTCATCGCTAGTGCTTTTAAACCCAGCCAAAGCCCCCTCATAAAGCTCACGCAATGTACTAGCCATAGTAGAGCTATAAAAGCCATCATTTGTAGCATTTACAATACTATAAGTTAAAATATATAGCATTTTTAAAGCCTCTACTGAGCCTATGTGCGAGATAAGATTTAGCGTGTTTTGTGCGTTTATCTCGCCTTTTATAGCTTTATTCATCAGCGAGTGGTTTTTTATAAGCGTAACACCAAGTGCGGTTGATGTTTGGCTAAGTTCTAGCTTGCTAGCATAAGAGCGAAAAATATTTGCCCCTTGCAGGCCATGCGTGGCACTCGCTTTGCCCTGAGATTTTGCTACTTCATGCATTAAAGCCACGATTTTTAGCAAGGCTTTATTTTCAGCACTTAGCTCATCATAGAGCCTGCCTACATTGCTATCTTGTATGTTTTCAAGATGATATATACACATTAAGCTATACTCATCTACGCTAAATTTGTAGTTATCAAACTGCGCTAGATGCCTTGTGTGCTCCATAGGCTTAATAAGCCCAAAGAGCTGTTCGCCATCTAAAAGAGCTTTTAAAATCCAAAAAGAATGCTTGCGATAAAAAATCTTTTTAAAGGCTAAAAGCTCGCTACTATCATATTTTGCCACGCTTATATGCTTAAAGTATAAAATACTTTCAATATGAAACTTAAAAGGCTCATCACTTAGCGCATTTACACTTTTTAGCACAGATATTAACGTTTTTGGCTTAGCGTGAAGTGGGGTAAAAATCGTATTGTCAATGAGATAAAAATCTCCACTAGCCTTTGCGCCTCTAAGCTTAGCAAAGCTTAATTTACTCTTAAAAAAAGAAGCAAAATTAGCCTTAAGCAAGTAGCGTGAGTACACAGCTATTCGCTGCATAGAAGTTAGTGCCTTGGCAACTAGTAGCACACGCACATCCAGCTCTCGCTTTTCTTTTATGCGCAAAATTTTAGATGCTGGTTCTAAAAAAGCACTCTCAATGCTGTCATTGCCACCGCTTATTCTAAGAGCTGACATACATGAGCTTAAAAACTCGCTTGCTAGCACAAACTCGCTGTATTCTTTCTCGCTTATAAATTTTAAGGCGTTTTCCTTGGCTGAGCCTTCTAGGTTTAAGAGCATTAAAGCCCTTTCATAGTCAAAAAACCCACCATAACCACTTTTTAAATCCGGCTTTTGGCTAAGTAGCAATACATCATCATATGGTTTTAGCTCGTTTAGATGATATCTTATAAACTCATCTTTGCCCTGTTCTTTTACCCTTGCCAGCTCAGCTTTGGCTTCTTTATACAGTCTCTTTGAGGCGCAAATGTAGCGCATAGTACAAAATTTGCTTTTTAGTTCTATATCGTGGCGCAAAGTATTAAATAGCCGTGAAATTTCTAAAATATGAACTTTAAAGTTTGAACTAATCGTGCTAAGGCTTTCTTCAAGTGCTATTGCAAAATCCCTTGCATTATAGCCACGAATATCTTTGTAGCAAAGCACGAGCGAGATATTACACCCAAAGCCAATTTCGCTAAGAGCGTAATTTGAGAGAGCCAAAGCACATAGTGGTACTTCATCATCGCTTGGTTCATAAGTGTCAAAAAAGTCTTTTTTGCACGCTTTGAATGCGTCTTTTACCACTCTATCAATCTCTTTAGAAAAGTAAGCACCAAAATTATGCCCATTTAAGCGCAAAAGTGCCTTTTTTAGCGCATCACTAGGCGCTGATAAAACTAATGATTGTTTTTGCATAGCTAGAATTATAGCAAAAATATTAAAAAATTTTGCGCTTTTTAAGGCGTATTTGGCTATAATTTTGGCTTTTTAAAGGAATTTAAAAAATGAAAAATCTAGTAGAAAAAATCAAAAATAAAAAGCGTTTAAATTATGATGAGAGCTTAGGGCTTTACGAGCTTGATCTTTACACACTTGGATCTTTTGCAAATGAACGCAGAGTAGAACTTCATGGCAATAAAGTCTTTTATAATCTTAATCGCCACATAAATCCTAGCAATCTTTGCGCTGATACTTGTAAGTTTTGTGCTTTTTCAGCACATAGAAAAAATGAAAATTCCTACACTCTAAGTTTCGATGAGATAATGCAAATTGCGCAAAATGCGCAAGAGGGCGGCGCAGATGAAGTTCATATCGTAAGCGCGCATAATCCTTTTATAAAGCCTGATGAGACCTTTGGTATTTTTAGAGCAATTAAGCAGAAATTCCCTAGTCTTCATATAAAGGCGATGACAGCAGCTGAGATTGACTTTATGAGCCGTAAGTTTAATCTAAGCTATGAGCAAGTAATAGAGCGTATGATAGAGTCTGGTGTAGATAGCATGCCTGGCGGTGGGGCTGAGATTTTTGATGAGAGCGTTAGAGAGCAGCTTTGCGCTGGTAAAGTAAGCAGCGAAAACTGGCTAAAAATCCATAGCCTTTGGCACCAAAAAGGCCGCCAGAGTAACGCTACTATGCTTTTTGGGCATATTGAAAGTAGGGCAAATCGCATTGATCACATGTTGCGCTTGCGTGAGCTTCAAGATGAGAGCCTAGGACGAAATAACGGCGGAAAGTTTAACGCCTTTATCCCACTTGTGTATCAAACGCAAAATAATTATTTAGAGGGCATTACTCCGCTTAGCAGTGAAGAATACCTTAAAACCATTGCTATTGCGCGTCTTGTGCTTGATAATATCGCTCATATCAAAGCATACTGGGCTACAAGCACGCTAGGTCTTGCTATGGTGGCTCAAGACTTTGGCAGCGATGATATAGATGGCACCATAGGGCATGAGCGTATCCAAAGTGCTGCTGGGGCAAAGAGCAAGGCAGGAAAGGCGCAAAGTGAGTTTATAGAGTTAATAGAGACTAGTGGAAAAAGGGCGGTTAGGCGTGATAGCCTATATAATGAGCTTGATTAGTTTTTGATTAGTTAGTTTTTATCGGCTGGCTCAGCTTTTTTGCTCTTTTTTGTGTTCACAGCTTGCACAGCCCAGCGTCTTACAAGCGAGCTTTTGCGCTATTTCCTGCGGCTGTCGCCTTGAAAAATAAGCGCAAAACTCGCTTGAACGCTCCGCTACGACGCCCCACGGCTAGTGCTGCGCTGCGAGCGCAAAAAATAGCTAAAAAATCTTGGAGCCTATTTTTTACTGCCGCTGCCGCGAATTCTAGAATTCCCTAGGGAATTTTAGATAAAATCTAGAATTCCTAGAGATTGCTCCCTTTTTTTCAAAGCCTCGCAATGACGGAATTCACGGAATTCTAGAATTAAAAACTATAGGAATTTTAGAATTCCTTAAATAAAACAAGGGAAAAAATGCTTGATATATTAGAAAACCTAAATTATTATCTTATCATCGTAGGTGTGGTGCTGTTTTTTAGCGCTTATGCTAGTAAGCTTTCTGAGCGTTTTGGTGTGCCTTTGCTGCTTATATTTCTTGCTATTGGTATGATTTTGGGCGAAGAAGGGCTTGGTGGTATAAAGTTTAGCAACGCAGTAATTGCGCAGGCTGTGGGCACGGTCGCACTTATTTTTATCCTTTATAGCGGTGCTTTGGAGACGAAGTGGGAGGATGTAAAGAGCGTAGCGCTTAGTGGTGTGCTGCTAGCTACTTTGGGCGTGGTTATTACAGCTTTTGTTATGGCTGGTTTTATTTGGATTATTTATAAGGATGCTAGCTTTTTAGATAGCTTGCTCCTTGCTTCTATTGTAAGCTCTACTGATGCAGCAGCTGTCTTTGCGATACTAAGGGGTCAGCAAATTAGACTAAAAAACAATCTCTCGCCACTTTTAGAGCTAGAAAGCGGCGCAAACGACCCTATGGCGATATTTCTTACTATTGCGGTGATTGAGCTTATCACGCTTGGGGCAAATGCTGATTTTAATGGCAGTATTTTTGCCTTTAAGTTTTTGGCGCAGTTTGGTGTAGGAATTGCTTTTGGTGTGCTTTTTGGGCTGACATTTCCGCTGCTGTGTAACCACCTAAATCTCACTCAATCAGGGCTATATCCGCTTATTAGCGTGGCGTGGATGTTTGTGATATTTGGTGCGAGTTCTGCTTGCTATGGCAATGGCTATCTTAGCATTTATATAGCAGGCGTGATTAGTAGTCGCGCTAATTTTTATAACAAAGAAAATATCCACGCCTTTCACAACGCAATAGCGTGGATGATGCAAATCATCGTCTTTCTTACTCTTGGACTGCTTGTATATCCATCAAAGCTGGCTGCTTGGGCGTGGGCGGCTATCACTGTTTCGCTGGTGCTTATTTTCATAGCTAGGCCTGTGGCGGTGTTTATCACCCTTGCTTTTAGCCGCTTTAATCTGCGTGAGAAATTCTACATCTCGTGGGTGGGACTGCGTGGGGCGGTACCTATCATACTAGCTACCTATCCGTATATTTATCAAATCGCTATTGCTGATGTTATATTTAATGTAGTGTTTTTCATGGTGCTTATCTCGGTGCTACTTCAGGGTATGAGTTTGCCTTTTGTGGCAAAGTGGCTTGGTGTGGCAGAAAAATGAAGCTTTTTTATACTTATGATGAGTTTGAGAGTGATGCTAGGGCGCTAGCAAAGTCCCTTAAAAATGAGGGCTTTGATGCTATTATCGGTGTAGCTAGGGGTGGGTTTTTTCTAGCTGCTAGGCTGGCGTATTTGCTGGGTATAAGAGAGCTTCGTAGCGTGAGCGTCACTCAGTATAAAGGCAGCGAGCAAGGCAGCGTGAATATCTGCTCTTTGCCCCAGATAACTGAGGCAAAAAAGGTGCTAGTCTGCGATGACATCTGCGATAGCGGTGCGTGCTTGTCTGCTTTAATGAGTGAGCTAAGGCAGAGTTCTAGCTCAGAGTTTGGCTCTGCTACTTTGTTCTACAAAAGCACAGCGATTTTTAAGCCTGATTTTTACGCTAAGCAAGCTCTGGGCTGGATAGTATTTCCATGGGAAGTGGACGCGCTAGGCGAGGAATTCTAGAATTCTGGAATTTTTCTAGGGAATTCTAGAATTTTTTCTAGGGAATTCTAGAATTTCTTAGATTATTTAGCTTAGGAATTCTAGAATTCCTAGAAACTTAAATTTTACTTAATTTTAATAATTAACTTACTTTTATAAGCCTTTTTTTCTTTTTTTATAATATAATTATTTTTTAATTTAAAAAAAAGGAAGTTAGATGAAAAAAGTTGTAGTACTTTTGGTGTGTGCTGTGGTCTTGCTTGTGGGTGATACAGTGCTTGATAAAAGTGGCATTGAGTCAAGCTTTGATCCTAAAAAGGATTACGAGCAAGGAATAGCTTTTTATGATAATAAAGACTATGATAAAGCCTTTGAGTCATTCAAAAAAGCTTGTGATGATGGAAATATGCGTGCTTGTCACAATCTAGGCGTTATGTATGAAAAAGGCAATGGAGTAGAAAAAAACGAACAAAAAGCAGTAGAGCTATACAAAAAAGTTTGTGATGGTGGAGAAATGTTTGGTTGTCACAATTTAGGCGTTATGTATACTAATGGCAATGGAGTAGAAAAAGACTTTGGCAAAGCAGCAGAACTATTTAAAAAAGCTTGTGATGGTGGAGAAATGGATGGTTGTGGCAATTTAGGTTTTATGTATACTAATGGCAATGGAGTAGAAAAAAACAAACAAAAAGCAGTAGAGCTATACAAAAAAGCTTGTGATGGTGGAGAAATGCTTGGTTGTTTTAATCTAGGCACTATGTATGCTAAAGGAAGTGGAACAGAAAAAGACTTTGGCAAAGCAGCAGAACTATTTAAAAAAGCTTGTGATGGTGGAAATATGCGTGGTTGTAGCAATTTAGGCACTATGTATGATGATGGCATTGGAGTAGAAAAAAACGAACAAAAAGCAGTAGAGCTATACAAAAAAGCTTGTGATGGTGGAGAAGTGCTTGGTTGTTTTAATCTAGGCATTATGTATGCTAATGGCAATGGAGTAGAAAAAAACGAACAAAAAGCAGCAGAGTTATACAAAAAAGCTTGTGATGGCGGAGACTTGGATGGTTGTCGTAATCTAGTCGTTATGCATACTAATGGCAATGGAGTAGAAAAAGACTAGATAAAACAGCTGATTTATATAAATAAAGTCTGCGATAATGATATTGAAGAGTGTGCTGATATTTTATTTTTTGCGCTTAATACAAATTAGGGAATTCTAGAATTCCTTAAACTCGCGCAGTGTTTTTGGCTTGCGGCAGCTGTAAAAAACTAGGGAATTCTAGAATTCCTTAAAGAGATTGCTTCGCTTTGCTCGCAATGACGGAGCTAGGGAATTCTAGAATTCCTAGAAACATAATCTAGAATTCCTAGAAACATAATCTAGAATTCCTTAAAAATATTTAAAAAAATACCCCCTAACCCCCAAAAAAATAAAAGTAAAAAAATCTAGAATCCTAGATCTTTTTGCCTATTTTAAGCACAAGTTTTTTAAAATAAGCTCCAAAAATCTAAAATAAAAGTTAAAAAAATGGCAAAGTTAGATTTGTATTTGATGTATTTTTGTGCGCTTGTGGCGATGAGCGTGTTATACGCCCCGCAGCCTATTGCCGTGCTTTTTGAGAGCGAACTAGGCATCGCTAGGCAGAGTGCAGGGCTTTTTATCGCTGCACTTATGATCCCACTTGGGCTAGCGGGATTTTTTTATGGCTATATTTTGGAGCGAGCTAGCATTCGCTCTATGCTTTTTGGCGGATTTTTGCTGCTTGGGCTAGCTCAGATGGGCTTTGGACTAGCTAGCAAATACGAGTATATGCTAGCCTTGCGTGCGGCGCAGGGGCTGGTGCTGCCTGTAGCGATGATAGGCATTATGAGCTACATCTCAGTTAGCACACCTAGCAAGTATGTAGCAGCAGCGATGGGCGCATATATCGGCGTGACCATCATCGGCGGACTTGTAGGCAGAGCAGCTAGCGGCATTTTGGCTGATTTTTTTGGCTGGAGATTTTTTATTATTTTAGTGGGCGTGCTATGCGTCTTTTGTGCCATTTTGGTGCGGCTAAAATGCTCAAACATAAGCGCAAGCCTCATAAAACCACGGCTAAAAGACATAAAAGACACCTTAAAAGAACGCAAAAATCTCTACACCTACGGCATGATTTTTTGCTTATTTTTCACCTTTCAAGCCTTGCTAAACTATGTGCCTTTTGAATTAGCGCAGATTTTAGGAGCTCATAGCGGGGCAAAAACAGGCGCATTATACGCTGGCTACGCACTTGGCGTGCTAATTTCTTTTAATGTTAGGCGCATAGGAGCGTCTTTTGGAGGAGCTAGGCGAGCTGTGGTGGCTGGGGTTGGCATAACGCTAGTTAGCATTGCATGCTTTGGAGTGCAGAGCTTCTGGGGGCTTTTTGGGGCGATGGTTGTGCTTTGTATCGGCAACTTCATCGCTCACAGCAATGCAGCAGGCTTTGTAAACCGCCAAGCAAAAGAACACAAAGGCATAGCAAATGGGCTTTATGTGAGCTTTTATTACATGGGCGGGGCTTTGGGTAGCTTTTTGCCAGGCTTTATTTACAATTACCTTGGCTGGATAGCGTTTTTATGCTCTTTGGGAGTGGTTTGCGCTCTTAGCCTTGCTTTTGCTATAATGTTAGCAAAAACTAGGGTTTATGGGGTAAGAAATGAAAATTAACAAAGACTTTGTTAATTTTTTCTCACAAAGTAGCGAAAATGAGATTAGGAATTCTAGAATTCCTAACAAAGCATTAGAGCAAAACAGCGCAAAAAGCGAGTATTTTACGCTTTTTATCGCTTGGGCTATAAATATCATTTTGCTTGGATATTTGTGTTCTACCCTTAGCATTAGCGCAGGCGAGGCTAGGATATTTTACGGACAAAGTAGCTTTTTAAAAGAATTTGGCTTTTTACACGAGCTTATAAATGGCTCATTTATAGCTTTTAGCGGTGTTTTTGGTAGCGACCTTGCTTTGAGACTACCTTTTTTGCTAGCTCACAGCGCAAATGTCTTTTTCATCTACAAAATCTCAAAGCAGATCTTGCCTACTCGCTCTTTGCGGCTAATTTGCGCTTGTGTTTTTATGTATTTGCCAGGTGTGATGGCAAGTGCTGTGAGCGTAAACTCGGCTGTTTTTATCGTGCTAGTAGCTTTAATCGCTGTATTTTTAGTGCAAAACTCACATTTTAAAAGCCTTTTTGTGCTTTTAGTGGCTAGCATTTTTGTATCTCAGGCTTTTTTAGCACTTTATGTTGCTCTGTTTTTTTACGGACTTTATAGCAAAAACCGCGCTATAAGCGTGCTTGGAGGTATTTTTGCTATTGCTTGGCTTTTTATTTTTGATTTTGATTTTTCAGGCAAGCCAAAAGGCTATTTGATAGATACCATGGCGGTTTTTGGGGCGGTTTTTTCGCCTTTTGTTTTTATATATTTTATATATAGCATTTATCGCATTTGGGTTAAAGAAAGCAAGGATTTTTTGTGGTTTATATCCACTGGCGCCTTTTGTATTTGCCTTGTTTTTTCTGTGCGTTCTAAGCCGCCTTTGGAGCTGTTTTTGCCATTTTGTGTGATTTTTGTGCCTCATATGGTGCGGCTGTTTTTTAGCGCATATAGCGTGCGACTGCCACGGCACAGGCTAAAATACAAGCTTTTAGGCGTTTTGCTTATATCTAGCCTTGCGCTAAATAGCACGGCTTCTATTTTTAGCGATTTTCTTTATGTTTTTTTAAAAAAACCTAGTGCGCATTTTGCTTTTAAAAACGCTGTGGCAAAAGAGCTTGCCGCTGAGCTAAAAAGCCGTGGAATAAAAGCTATAAAAAGCCCTGCTGATATGAGAGAGCGACTTTTATTTTATGGCATAGGCTCAAAAAACAGCCATTATACTCTAAGCAAAAGCCCTTGTAAAAATGGTAGCAAAATTGATATAAAAAAGCAAAATATAAGCATTGCAAGCTATTATATTTGCAAATCTATGTTATAATCAAGGCATCAAAAAGGATTAAAGATGAAAAAAGCATTTACTTTGGTTGAGCTGATTTTTGTGGTGGTTGTGATAGGAATTTTAGCTTTTGCGCTATGGCCTACAAAGCAGCCTACACAGGCTCTTGAAGCTGCTAGGCAGATAGTAGCTCACATCCGCTACACACAGCATTTGGCACTAAATGATGATAAATTTGCCACGCACACCTACATTGCCACGGACGGCACAAAGAAAAACATAGCAATAGACTGGTATAAGAGAATGTGGAGAATAGTATTTTCAAATCAAAACAAAATTGAAGGAAAATGTGATAATGCTGGTTGGCGATATGCTGTATATCAAAATATCGACGGTAACCTTAGCGACGGAGGACAGCCAAATGGAGAAATAGAAGTAGCTCAAAACCCAGCCGAACCTGGAAAAGTTCTAAGTGGCTGCTTTTCTGGCATTTATAAAAACACCACAAGTAGTATGGATCTAACAAAAACTTATGGAATTTTAAGCAAAAAAGAAAATAATAAAAATGAAGATGGCTTGAAATTTGATGAGTTTGCTACAGATAGTAGAATTCAGGGCATTATATTTGACGAGCTTGGCAGAGCCTATCCTAGTGGTGATTTTAGCCAGGCGTACAATAATGGCAAGCAGTTTAAACTAGGTAACAACGAGCTAGGCAACAACAGTTATGGCCGCATAACACTAAGCGCAAAAGACGGCAGCGTAGCAAAGATCTTGGTATTTGCCGAGACTGGCTATGCTTGTGTAGAAAATGTAGATCTAGGCTGCGAAGCACCTGCTACTAACCCTTAGGAATTCTAGAATTCTTAAACTAGAATTCTTAAACTAGAATTCCTAAGGCTAAATCTAGAATTCCTAAGATAAAAAATACCCCCTAGGAATTCTAGAATTTCTAAACTAGAATTTATAGAAAATATGCTTAGGAATTCTAGAATTCCTTAAATACCACAAACGCAGATTTTACTTTTAGCTTTTTTTGGCAAAATCTAGGCTTTAAATAAAGGGGCAAAAATGATGCGACCATTTGCTAGTTTTGGCGAGCTTGTGCTTACGCTTAGCATTGTTTTTGTAGTTTTTGTGCTTAGTTATTTGGCGCTAAAAGCTCTTTTTATCTACTCTAAAAGCGAGAAAAAATCCTTTAAAGCCGCTGTGATTTCGGCATTTTGCGCTGTGATTTTGCTATTTTTTTCAAGCTGTGAGCTGAGCTTTTTATCACCAAAAATCGCAAATATCCTACGCTATGCTTTTAGCCTTGGCGCACTTGGCTTTGCTTTTTGCGCCTTTGCTTTTATAAAGCAGATTTTTAGCTTTTTAAACAATAAATCCGCTAGCTAGCACACGCTCATTTTCATCATAAAAACAAGCTAGCTGACCCTTTGCTACACCAAAAGCTGGGCTTTTTAGCTCTACATTTATGCCGCCACGCTCATTTTGACGGATGCTACACGCTAGCGGCGTGCTGCGGTAGCGAATTTTAACAAAACAATCAAACTCGTTTTTATCAGTAAAATTGTTAAAATTAGCCGTGCTAAAAGAATAGCAAGCCAGCTCATCACGCTTACTGACTACTATTTCATTATTTGCGCTATCTATGCTCTTTACAAAGTGTGGTTCGTGCGCTCCATTTACACGAAAGCCCTTGCGCTGACCGATAGTATAGCGTGCATAGCCCTCGTGCGTGCCTATAGCCTTGCCGCTGCTGTCTTTTACGATGCCTGGCATAAGGGTATTAAAGTGCTTATCAAGTACCTCAATGTAGCTATTTTCTACAAAGCAAATTTCACTGCTCTCGCTTTGTGTGGCTAGATTTGCGATTTCTGGGTAGCTAGCAGCTAGTTTTTTAACATCAGTTTTTAGCCACTCTCCAAGAGGGAAAATTATATGGGGAAGCATTGCAGCAGCGATATTTGAAAGAAAGTAGCTTTGATCTTTGCTAGTATCTTTTGCGCTTTTTAATAGCCCATTTTCTATGCGTGCGTAGTGACCGGTGGCGATACGCTCGTAGCCAAGGCTTTGCCCAAACTCCCAAAGTGCGCCAAATTTTATTAGCCTATTACAGTGTGCGCAGGGATTTGGCGTGATTCCAGCCTTGTAGCTATCCACAAAAAGATCATAAATTTCTTTTTTAAACTGCTCTCTTAGGTCTAAAATATGCGTTTTTATACCAAAAAACTCGCCTATCATTTTAACATTTTCTATGTTTTTTTCGTGATAATTTGGCTTGTCGTGTAGCTGCATGTAGCAGCCTTGTACCTCGTGCCCTGCGTCTTTTAGCAGCTTTACGCACATAGAGCTATCCACACCACCACTCATAGCTAGCAATACTTTCATTATATAGCCTTTTATATTTTTGTTTTGATTTTATTAAAAAAGATTAAACTTTTAGTTAGTAAAATCTATATAAATAGCAAATAACTAGGTATTTAAAATCTTTATTTAAAGGAATTTTCATAAGAATTCTTTAAATATATAGCAATTTTATATATTTTTGCTTTGTACTCTAAGATTTAGGTATTTTAGGGAATTCTAGGGAATTCAAGTTGTGAAATAACTCTAGAATTCCTTAGAATTTAGAATTCCATATAATCTAGAATTCCCTAGAATTTAGAATTCCTTAGAATTCCTTAAACTAAAATTCCATATAGAGATCCCTCAAAAGGGCTGGGGGATGACAGGGGATTCTAGAATTCCTTAATTTTCTAGTACTTTACACCACAGCGCAGTATCAGCCCCAAGTGGCGTGCTATGCATAATTTCAAGGCTTTTGCTTATATCCAAAAAACTCCCTTTTTTAAAGCTTTTGCTTTGATAGATTAACACCCAGCTAAACTCGTTTTCAAGGGCTTTAAAAAGCCTGCCAGCCCCCTCAATCATAGCAAATTTTGCCTTTTTTAAAAGCTCTAAATCGCTTTTAATATCTACCTTGCGATTTAAAACGCTAAAAAGTGGAATTTGCCCATCAAACTCGCTTTCGCGGCTGTAAATTAGCACATCAGGCGCATGTTTGGTAGTAGAAAATCTAGCATCCAAAATAGGGCGGTCGCTGCGAACTGTATTGCCACCGATTACTAGCAGATCAAGCTTTGAGCGTAGATCATGGCAATGCTTTTGTGCTATTTGGCTGCTTATTTTGCCAGTATAAACGCCATTTAGACTTAAAGCCAGCTTAAAAAAAGCAAAATGCCCACTTTGCCACGCTAAAAAAGGCTCTAAAAGCTCATCGCATTTTGATTTTAAAGTGCTTTGCTCTACGCTCACACCAGCGTTTGCTAGTAGTTTTGCGCCGCCCTTTGCTTGCCCGCCTAAATCAGCCGAGCCAAAAACCACACGGCAAAAGCCCAAATCACGCAGCAGCAAAGCACAAGGCGGAGTTTTGCCAAAATGCGTGCAGGGCTCTAAGCTAACAAAAGCACAAGCACCATTTAATGCGCCTTTATGATTTTTTAAAATAAAATCGTATAGCTCATTTGGGTTATTTTCAAGGCGCAAAAGCTCGCTTTTTAGCTCAGGTTTTAGCTTGCATAGCGCCAAAGTTACAGCCCCAAGCTCTGCGTGAGCGAGGCCAGCGCATTTGTGGGCACCCAGGGCAAGAAGCTTGCCGTTTTTATCCACGATAGCGCAGCCCACAGCTGGATTTGGGTAGGTTAAAAGCTGATATTTCCACGCCTCATCAAGCGCAAGTTTCATAAAAAATTCATCACTCATAAGCAAAATTATAGCCAAATTAGATATAATTTTGCGCAAATTTATAAAAAAAAGAGCAAAGATGATTTTAATGATTGATAACTTTGATAGCTTTGTTTTTAACATCTATCAATACGCCCTAGTTGCCACTGATGAAGAGATAAAATGCCTGCGAAATGATGAAATAACAGCTGATGAAGTAGTAAGCCTTTCGCCAAGTAAGATAATTTTAAGCCCAGGCCCAAAGCATCCAAAAGATAGTGGCGTGTGCCTTGAAATTCTAGAATTTGCCAAAGCTGGCAAGATAACAGCGCCGATTTTGGGTGTTTGCTTAGGTCATCAAGCAATCGCGCTTAGCTTTGGTGCGGATATTAAACGCCTTGAAAATCCAAAGCACGGCAAAACTAGCATGGTAGAAATCACCGCGCCTAGCCCTGTGTTTAAAGGCTTGCCAAGCGAGTTTGAGGTAATGCGCTACCACTCACTCTACGCTGATAATCTGCCTAGTGAGCTAATTTGTACCGCTCGCTCAAAGGATGATAATATCATCATGGCACTTTCTCACGCTACTTTGCCGATATATGGAATTCAGTTTCACCCTGAGAGCTACTTTACCACCTATGGCCGTGGGATAATAGAAAATTTTGTGCATTTAAAGGGCTAAAAAGTCCTTGCAAATAATGGATAAGACATAAAAAATGGCGATTTTACACTTTTAAGAGCTTTAAAGAAGCTATAAAATACTTAAATTCTTATATTGATTTATAAAAACAAGGATAAAAAAATGGCAAATTTTGCGCCTTTTATGCTAAAACTTCAAAGGGGCTATCCGCTTGATAGTAGCGACTTTGAGGCGATTTTTAGCTCTGTTATGGCAGGGGAGTTTGATGAGGTTCAGCTAGCTGGGCTTTTGGTGCTTATTAGCGAAAAGTCGCTTTATGCTGATAGCTTGGCAGCTCTTGTGCGTGAAGTGATGAAATACTCGCAAACTTATAGCGATTCTGCGCCGATGTTTGATATAGTTGGCACCGGTGGGGATGCGCTAAAAACTATAAATATCTCCACAGCCTGCGCAATAATTTTAGCAAGTCTAGGCGTAAGGGTAGCAAAGCATGGAAATAGGGCGATTTCAAGCGCAGCAGGATCAAGCGATACACTAGATGCTCTTGGCATAAAGCTAAGCGATGATCTAGGGGCTTTAAGGGAGCTTATGGATAGCAAAAAACTAGCTTTTTTTCATGCACCGTTTTTTCACAAAGCTACAGCAAAGGTCGCCCCTGTGCGCTCACGGCTTAAAATCGGCACTGTTTTTAATGTGCTAGGACCCCTACTAAATCCAAACACAGCTCTAAGCAATCAAATCATGGGAAATTATTTAGAGAGTGTAAATGAGCTGCTTGCGCATACTCTTGGCAAACTAGGGCGAAAGCACGCTCTTGTGGTGCACGGCATGGATGGCATGGATGAGATCACGCTGTGTGATGAGACGCTCATACACGAGCTAAAAGATGGCTCTGTGATAAGCTATAAAATTACGCCAGAAGAGTTTGGCTTTAAGCGGGCATTTCACCTTGATATCGCTGGTGGGGACAGCGTGGCAAATGCTAGTGACCTAAATGCTATTTTGCGTGGCGAGCTAAAAGGCGCAAAGCGTGATATAGTCGTATTTAACGCTATGTTTGCGCTGTACGCGGCTGACATGGTAGCAAATCCAAAAGATGCTAAAAGCGTGGTTGAAGATGCGCTTGATAGTGGCAAGACTTGGGCGTTTTGGCAGGATTATTTGGGACGGAATTTGGGATAGGAATTCTAGAATTCCTAAGTTTTTTTAGTTTGGAATTCTAGAATTTCATTATAATTTAGGCAAGAGATGAAAATAAAAATCTGTGGGATAAAAACACTAGCTGAGGCAAAGGCAGTTTGTGAGTGCGAGTTTAGGGGCAAAAGAGTTGATTTTATAGGCTTAATCTTTGCACCTAGCAAAAGGCAGGTTAGCACTAAAACAGCAGAGCAAATCGCCACCCTTGCTAAAAGCTATGGTATAAAAGCAGTGGGTGTTTTTAAGGACTTGGCGCAGGCAAAAAGCGTGGCAAAAATGGGCTTTTTAGACGCCGTTCAAGTCTATGAAAAAGTAGAAAACAAAACGGAGTTTAGCCCCTGTGAAGTGTGGCAGGTTTTTAGCGTAAATGATGCTTTGCCTGAGCTTGAAGGCGATTTTGATTTAGCACTTTTTGATTATAAGGGCAAAGAACTTGGTGGAAATGGTCTTAGCTTTGAGTGGGGAATTCTAGAACCACTTAGGAATTCTAGAATTCCTTACGCAATAGCAGGTGGGCTAAGTGAGAAAAACGCTAAAAAGGCTAGTGGGCTTGGCTGTGCCCTGCTTGATTTTAACTCAAAGCTAGAAAACGAACAGGGCTTTAAAGAAAGCGAAAAAATAATAAAAGTTTTAGAGCAAATTTATAGCTAAAATTACAAAAAGGATAAAAAATGCAAGGTAAAATTCTAAGCCCCCAGCTTATAAGCGGCGATGATGGCAAACGCTATGAATATGATAAAAACGATGTTGTAAATCTAGGTGATAAAGACCTAGCTATGCTAACTGGTTCGCAGGTGGATTTTGTAAGCTTTGATGAGAGAGTGGCAAAGTCTATTTATATAATCAATGAAAATGTAAATGTAAGTAGCATTTTATCAGCTGATAGCATTAGCTCTGCTAGGCTAAAGGCGCTTTGGGGGCTTGGACTTCAATTTTTTAACTTTATTCCATATATCGGGCAAATCATTGCTATTGTGGGCTTTGTGCTATATTCAATGGCGATTTACTCAGTTAGCAAGGCAGCAGCGAGCAAAAGCTTATTTAAAAATTACATTATCGCTGTAATTATTAGCTTTTTGGGTGTTTTTCTCGTTTTTATGCTAGCACTCATTTTTGGCGTGAGCATGGGTGTGCTAGCTAATAGCGAGGATGTAGGCATAGGCGCAAGCATGATAGCTGTGCTTTTGCTTGGCGGTGTAATCGCTCTAATCGTGGCGATTTATGGCTATAAAATACACGCCGAACTTTCTAGGCTAAGTGGGAGTTCGCTGTTTTTATGGGCGTTTTGGATAAATGTTGTAAGCGTGATTTTGTGTCTTAGTGTATTTGGTATTTTTGTAGGATTTGCTGGCTTTATCATTGCTTGGATGCTACTATTTGTAGCGTGGTGGGGCTTTAAAAAGCTAGAAAAAAGGTGATAAATTTTGGAATTCCAAAAGTGGAATTACTAAAATTTCTTTGAAATTATGCTATAATCGCAAAATTTTTTAATAAAACAAGGCTTGAAAATGAATAGTTATTTTGGTAAATATGGCGGTCAGTTTGTGCCTGAGACTGTGATGAGTGCGCTAATCGAGCTTGAAAAAGCGTATAAAAAAATCGTGCCTACAAAGAAGTTTCAGCGTGAGTTAAAGGAGCTGCTTAGCACTTATGTAGGGCGTCCTAGCCCTATGTATCACGCAAAAAGATTAAGTGAGCATTTTGGGCATAATATTTATTTAAAGCGTGAGGATCTAAACCACACCGGAGCGCATAAAATCAATAACTCTATCGCCCAAGCTCTACTAGCAAAATACATGGGCAAGACTAAGGTGCTAGCTGAAACAGGCGCTGGTCAGCACGGACTAGCTACTGCGACAGCCGCTGCGCTTTTGGGCTTAGAGTGCGATGTGTATATGGGCGCTGTGGATGCAGCAAGGCAAGCTCTAAATGTCCATAAAATCGAGCTTCTAGGCGCAAGAGTTGTGCGAATAGAAGACGGACTAAAAACGCTAAAAGAAGCAACTACTGCGGCAATTCAAGCCTGGGTAAATGAGATAGAAAGTCGCTTTTATGTGATAGGCTCGGCTGTTGGCCCACATCCTTATCCAAAAATCGTGCGTGATTTTCAAAGCGTAATCGGCAAAGAGGCAAAAGCACAGCTAAAAAAACTTAGCGTAAAGCCTGATATCGTAGTAGCCTGCGTGGGCGGCGGAAGTAACGCAATAGGTATATTCTCAGGCTTTTTAGATGATAAAAGCGTGGAGCTAATAGGCGTTGAGGCTGCTGGGCTTGGACTAGAGACGCCGTATCACGCAGGTACGATGAGCAAAGGCCGCGATGGCATAATTCACGGCATGAAAACCCTAGTGCTACAAGATGAAAATGGCTGTATAAGTCCGGTTCATAGTATTTCAGCTGGGCTTGATTATCCAGGTGTGGGGCCGCAGCACTCGCATTTAAAGGATATTGGGCGTGCTAAATACGAGGCTGTAACAGACGATGAGTGTATAGAAGCGCTTAAACTTTTAAGTAGGTTAGAGGGCATCATCCCAGCAATCGAGAGCTCTCACGCGCTAGGGCTGCTGCCAAGGCTATGCAAAGGTCTAAAAAAACGCTCAAATATCGTAGTAAATGTCTCAGGCAGAGGCGATAAAGACATGGATACAGTAATGAACTACAAAAAAGGAACAATCTATGGATAAGTTTAAAAAAGCCTTTAAAAATGGGGCAAATATCGGCTACTTGGTAGCTGGATATCCTAGCTTAGAATATACAAAAGAGTTTTTAAACGCCCTTGATAACTCGGCTTTGGATTTGCTTGAGATAGGAATTCCATATAGTGATCCTATCGCTGATGGCCCTGTGATCCGTGATGCGAGCTTTGAGGCGGTAAATAGTGGCGTAAATGCTAGGGCTGTTTTTCATATGCTTGGCTCAGTAAAAACTACAAAATGCCTTGTTTTTTTAGTTTATTATAATACGATTTTTAGCTATGGCGAGGATGAGTTTATCGCTGATTGTGCGAAGGTGGGCATTAGTGGGCTTATTATCCCAGATTTGCCTTTTGAAGAAAATTGTTCTTTGGCTAAAAAATGCGCCAAACTTGGCATCGCCCTTGTGCCGCTAATTAGCGTAACTACCGGTCATAGAGCTAAGAAGATACTAAAACACGCAAGTGGCTTTGTGTATATGATAGCAAGCCTTGGCGTAACTGGTAGCAAACAAAGCCCAGAGGACCGCCTAAAAGAGCTGGCAAAAAATATCAAAAAAATAAGCTCTTTGCCTGTGGCGGTGGGCTTTGGCGTGCGAAGCAATGAAGATGTAAAAAGACTGCGCTCTTTTTGTGATGGTGTGATAATGGGCACGGTGCTTGTTGAGGCCTCTAAAAATAAAAGCGTAAGCAAATTAAATG
This sequence comes from Campylobacter magnus, assembly GCF_028649595.1. Lineage (NCBI taxonomy): Bacteria > Pseudomonadati > Campylobacterota > Epsilonproteobacteria > Campylobacterales > Campylobacteraceae > Campylobacter > Campylobacter magnus. The sequence goes on along the minus strand of NZ_JAQSLK010000001.1, from coordinate 487,469 downwards.
CGCTAATAAGCAAGCTGTTTGCGTAGGAATTCTAGTTTTATGGGTTTGTCTTTAATCTACGATGCGACGCTGATAGCAAATGTGCGTGGTGGTAAGCGCACGGGGACTTTTTTTGTAGCTGATGCACTGCTTAAAGAGTTTTTAAGGCGTGATGATATAAGCCTTAAAATTTACTGCCGTAGTGGTGATGAAAAACAAGCTAGAATAAATCTTGCGCCGTATTTGAGCAAAAAAAACTGCGAAATAATTTTTGTAAAAAGACATTTTTTCGGTGTGCAGTTTAGGCTTTTTGTAAAGGCAGTTTTGCGTGTGTTGCCTAAGTTTTTGACTACTTTTTTGTATTCTAGTGCGCAAAAGATTTTGGCTTTAAAGCAAAAGGCTGTTGTACCCAGTAAAAAAGAAAGTTTAGAAAAAACTGAAAATTGTGTGTTTTTCTCGCCTTTTTTCGCCCCACCAAAAGAGTATTTGCATTTAGCTAAATTTTTAGTGATTTATGATGCTATTCCTCTAATTTTTGATGAGTATAGAAATAATCCTGGAAATTATTGGTTTTTAGAACTTGCTAGAAAGCTTGATGAGAGCTATACTTGCTTTGCTATCTCATCTTACACCAAGACTGATTTTTTAAAATACCTCCCACACTTAAAGCCTGAAAACATAATAGTAACCCCACTAGCCTGTGATGAAAGATTTAAACCAGCAAATGCTGATGAAATTGGGAGAGCTAGAAAAAAATATAATATCCCAGAAAATAAAAAATATATATTTTCACTTTGTACACTTGAACCTAGAAAAAATCTAATTAGGGCAGTAAAATGCTTTGCAAACTTTATTAGCAAAAATAATATAGATGATTTAGTATTTGTTCTAGGTGGAGCTCACTGGGATGCTTTTATTGAAAAGCTAGAAAATGAAATAGGTTCTTTGGATGAAAATATAAAATCTAAAATTCTTAAAATCGGCTATGTAGATGATAGTGATCAAGCAGCACTATACTCAGGCGCACTTTTCTTTGTCTATACATCTGCTTACGAAGGCTTTGGCTTACCACCACTAGAAGCTATGAGCTGTGGAACCCCTGTAATAACAAGTAATAATAGCTCTTTACCAGAAGTAGTAGGCAGTGCTGGTATAATGATAGACTATGATGATGACGCAGCTCATATAAAAGCTTATGAAAGCTACTACTATAATGAAAACTTAAGACAAGAAAACTCAAAAAAAGGCTTAGAGAGAGCTAAATTATTTAGCTGGGAAAAATGTGCTGATATAATGATAACTGAGATGAAAAGAAGGGCTGGGCTATAAAGAATTCTAGAACAAACTCTAGGGAATTCTAGATATATTTTTATAAGCAAAGGTGAAAAAGTGGATAAAATAAAAGTAATTTATAATGTAAATCTAATAGCAAATATAAAAGACGCTCATTGGGCTAGAAGTGGTGTGTTTTTTGCGGCTGCTTGCTTGCTAAAAGAGTTTGCTAGGCGAGATGATATAGAATTAGTTCTTTACTATGAGACAGATAATAATAAATTAGCTATTAAAAATCTTAAATATTGGTGCGAGTTTTTACCAAAGTGTATTGTAAAAAAAGAAGCTCTTAGTCAAAAAGCTATTATAAAAACAGTAATAAAAAAAATAATTGGGCAAAAATGTACTTCTTTATTAAAGAAATTTTTGGCAAGAAGAATCAAGGCTAGTAAAAATATTTCTGTGGTATCTAGCACGGAAAAGACGTTTTATTTAGCTCCAGCGTATGAGTTTCGTAATGATTTTATGAAAGATGCAAATATATGCAAATTTTCTATTGCCCATGATGTTATGCCACTTGTTTTTCCGCAGTATTATCCAAATTCCCAAGAAGGTTGGTTAGAATCTTTTAAGATGTTTGATAATTATTTTGCCAACTCCGCTTACACCAAGACTGATTTTTTAAAGCATCTCCCACACTTAAAACCTGAAAACATAATAGTAACCCCACTAGCTTGTGATGAGAGATTTAAACCAGCAAATGCTGATGAAATTGCGAGAGCTAGAAAAAAATATAATATCCCAGAAAATAAAAAATATATATTCTCACTTTGTACCCTAGAGCCTAGAAAAAATCTAATTAGAGCAGTAAAATGCTTTGCTAATTTTATTAGCAAAAATAATATAGATGATTTAGTATTTGTTCTAGGTGGAGCTCACTGGGATGCTTTTATTGAAAAGCTAGAAAATGAAATAGGTTCTTTGGATGAAAATATAAAATCTAAAATTCTTAAAATAGGCTATGTAGATGATAGCGATCAAGCAGCATTGTATAGTGGAGCTTTATTTTTTGTATATACCTCTCAATACGAAGGCTTTGGATTACCACCACTAGAAGCTATGAGCTGTGGTACACCTGTAATAACAAGTAATAACTCAAGCCTACCAGAAGTAGTAGGCAGTGCTGGTATAATGATAGACTACGATAATGACGCAGCTCATATAAAAGCTTATGAAAGCTACTACTATAATGAAAACTTAAGACAAGAAAACTCAAAAAAAGGCTTAGAGCGAGCTAAATTATTTAGCTGGGAAAAATGTGCTGATATAATGATAACTGAGATGAAAAGAAGAGCTGGGCTATAAGGAATTCTAGAGCAAACTCTAGGGAATTCTAAAATAGACTCTAAGGAATTCTAGATATATTTTTATAAGCAAAAGGTGAAAAATGAGTAAAATAAAAGTAATTTTTGATGTTACCATTATAGCAAATGTACGAAATAATATAAAATCTGGTATTTTCAGTGTGGCTAGAGCTTTGCTTATAGAATTTATGCAAAAAGAGGAAATAGAACTCAAACTGTTTTGCCGTGAAAATGATCGAGATTTGGTTTTGAAAAATCTTAAAACTTATGCTAATGCTCACAATCTGCCTTGCGAGTTTGAAAGTGATATTGTGCTACCAGCACCATTTTATAAACGCTTAGCTAAAAAATTTCTTAGCTTACTTCCGCAAAGTTTTGCCCATCGTTTGACTATTTTAATTAAAAAATTTATTCCTAAGGATAAAAATTTAAACTCAATGTGTGCAGAAAAAAATATTAAAAAAATAAGCAATGACGAGTTTTTCTTCTCTCCGATTTTTGCCGTTCCTCATAAATATAGGAATATAAATAATTGTATTTTTATACACGACACTATTCCACTCATTTTTACTGAGTATAAAAATTCCCCAGATAATGCTTGGTTTTTTGAACTTTGCAAGAGTTTAGGAACGGATGATATCTGCTTTGCCAACTCCGCTTACACCAAGACTGATTTTTTAAAGCACCTCCCACACTTAAAACCTGAAAACATAATAGTAACCCCACTAGCTTGTGATGAAAGATTTAAACCAGCAAATGCTGATGAAATTGCGAGAGCTAGAAAAAAATATAATATCCCAGAAAATAAAAAATATATATTTTCACTTTGTACACTAGAGCCTAGAAAAAATCTAATTAGAGCAGTAAAATGTTTTGCTAATTTTATTAGCAAAAATAATATAGATGATTTAGTATTTGTTCTAGGTGGAGCTCACTGGGATGCTTTTATTGAAAAGCTAGAAAATGAAATAGGTTCTTTAGATGAAAATATAAAATCTAAAATTCTTAAAATAGGCTATGTAGATGATAGTGATCAAGCAGCACTATACTCAGGCGCACTTTTCTTTGTCTATACATCTGCTTACGAAGGCTTTGGCTTACCACCACTAGAAGCTATGAGCTGTGGTACACCTGTAATAACAAGTAATAACTCAAGCCTACCAGAAGTAGCAGGGCAAGCTGGCATAATGATAGACTATGACGATGACGAAGCTCATATAAAAGCTTATGAAAGCTACTACTATAATGAAAATTTAAGACAAGAAAACTCAAAAAAAGGCTTAGAGCGAGCTAAATTATTTAGCTGGGAAAAATGTGCTGACATAATGATAACTGAGATGAAAAGAAGGGCTGGGCTATAAGGAATTCTAGAATTCCTAAATAAAAATCTAGAATTCCTTAAAAAATCTAGAATTTCTAAAAAAAATCTAGAATTCCTTAGCAAAATGTTTAAAAAACCTTAGGAATTCTAGAATTCATATAATAAAAAAGAGAAAAAATGCTACTAAAATACCTTGCCTTACTTCGCTATAATCACGCCTTAGCGCGCCTTAGTGCCGTTCAGCTCATTTGCTATTTTGGCGCGTGGTTTTCTCACACTGGCATTTTTACCTTGCTAATAGAGCTAAAAGCCCCAGTCTGGGCACTCTCGCTGGCTGCAATGATGGCGTTTTTGCCTAGTATTGTGCTTGCGCCATTTAACGGCATTATCATTGACAAGCTTCCAAAACGCACGCTAATGCTAGTTCTCATGTTTACAGAAGCCCTTAGCGTGCTAGCACTTTTGTTAATTGATAGCTTGGATTTTTTGTGGTTACTTATGGCGCTGATTTTTATTCGTATGGGTGTGGGGACGCTGTTTTTTCAAACCGAAATGAGCCTGCTGCCAAGCCTGCTAGCAAAACCACATCTTATCATCGCAAACGAAATTCACTCAATGATTTTTGCTTTTTCATACACAGCTGGCATGGGGCTTGCTGGGATTTTTGTGCATTTTTACGGCATTAAGGCTAGTTTTCTTTTTGATTTTGCGCTTTATTGCGTCGGTATTTTTATACTTTTTGGCACCCGTTTTAGAGAGCCTGCCTTACAAAACGCCGCCACCGGCGCTCTAAAAATGTTTACGCAGACTTTTTATTACATAAAATCAAAGCCTGTGATTTTACACCTTATTTTCTTACACGCATTAGTTGGGCTTTTTGCTTACGATACTATCGTGGCTTTGCTTGTAGATTATAAATATAAGGGCATTTTGAGCGTCGCTCTTGCTATTGGCTTTTTAAACACAGCCAGAGCCTTTGCGCTGTGCGTGGGGCCAGTTCTACTCTCACGCTTTGTAAGTGAGAAAAATATGATTTATTTTTTAGCATTTCAAGGGCTTTGTATAATGCTCTGGGCATGTTTAGAGAGTAATTTTTACACGAGCTTACTAGGCATTTTCTTAGCAGCATTTTTTTGCAATAGCATTTGGAGCTACACCTTCACTCGCCTTCAAAATACCTGCGATAGCGCATTTTACGGACGCATCGTAGCTTATAACGATATGGTCTTTTTTATCGTAGCCTCGCTTGTAGCATCTGGGGTAGGGCTTGCTTTTGAGCTTGGGTTTAGCCTGCCAGTTATCACCGGCTTTATCGGCGTGCTTTTTATATTGGGCTCGTTTTACTACGCATGGGTAAGGCGCAGGTATTTTTAACTCTAAAATTCTAGAATTCCCTAGGGAATTTTAGAATTCCTTAAACGCTAGGGTCAGTCCCTATAAATACAGATAGTTTTTTATGCGAACTAAAATCATTTATATTTGGCAACTTCACATTAGGCAAAGACTTTGCCTTTTTAATTCCAAGAAAAGCCCCTTTTGCAAATTCAAAGCATTCAGCTCGCGCTAGTACAATGAAGCTTGCGGCAGCGGTAAAAAAAGTAATTCCAAGAAAAAGGGCGCTTTGCAAATTCAAACTAAAACCAGATATTTATAAGTGTAAGGTGTGGGCGCGTAAATAATCCGCGCCGCATCTAAGTATATCCTAGCAAAAAATCCGCTAGTAAAAAGGCATCAATCATCTATAAAAAATAAGCCTTGCATGCCGCCTTGCGCATCTTGCTTGTTTAAAAGACCTATTTTATAGTAATCTTTCATATCATCATAAAAGTCTTCATAAGCTTCCATCATAAAGGCGTTATTTAGGGCATTTGTAGAAAATAGCTGCGTATTAGCATTATTAGCAAAAAGCGAGCTAAGAGCTGCATTTTCTATCATATCATCTAAGTCGTAATCAAACAAAGCCATTTTATTAAAGCCAAAAAGACCTTGCGCGTTTTGATTTAACGGACTTTGAGCGCTATTAGTTTGTAGCTGTGAAAAATCTGCATTATATAAAGCAGATATTTGAGAGAAAATATTTGCGCCGTTATTAGCAAAAAGCTGATTGCCAAAAAGCGGATTAGCAAATCCTGCATTTGCAGCGCCAGCATTAGCAAAAAGCGAGTTAAGAGCTGCATACTCTATCATATCATCTAAGTCGTAATCAAACAAAGCCATTTTATTAAAGCCAAAAAGACCTTGCGCGTTTTGATTTAGCGGGCTTGCGACAGTAGCATTAGCATCAAGGGCGTTATTTGCAAGTAAAAGATGGTTTTTCATTGTTTTTCCTTTTAATTTAAATGTTTGTAATAGTAGCTTGTTTTTATTAAATTTTTGTAAAATTATTAAATCAATCTTTTAGATTGTTTCTAAGATGAGCATAATAGATTTTAGGCTTTTTTAGGTTTAAATTTGGTGATAATATAGCATGCTAGCATAGCTACAAGCACTATAAAACAAACACCAAAGCCTAAAAGTGTGCATTGCGGCATATTCATAAACTTAATAGAAGGCACTAAATACCAGCCATCACTATATATATCTATAAAATAGCGTTGCAAGGCATCAAGCGCAGCGCCATCAGGCACCACAGGATTATCATATCCGCAATCCCCTGTTGGCAAAAACCAATCAAAGCACACTCATGAAGTGGTAGATTAAATGGATAGCGCGGCTGAATTAAGCAGCCTTGCACGCCAAAAGGGTCATCACCACGCGCAGCTTTATAGATTTTATCTAATTTTAAGCTATACATAATACCTAAAATCGCGCCCCGAAAGCTTAGAGCATAAGCAATTGGCTTTAAGATGATATTTTTAGGGCTAATGCCAGCTAACGTGCCTCCTAATGTCATACATAAAAAAGCAAAGTGTATATAAACGCACTACTCGCAAGGGTGCATATATAAGTAGTTTTGGAAAAACGAATGCGAGGTGACGACAAGCCCTGCGCTAATTATCACCATTATAATCCAAGGCGTCCTTGTATCTTGCCAATTTGAGATTTTATTTATTAAGTCTTTGCCTAATGTGAAGTTGCCAAATATAAATGATTTTAGTTCGCATAAAAAACTATCTGTATTTATAGGGACTGACCCTAGCGTTTAAGGAATTCTAGAATTCTAGAATTCCCTAGGGAATTCTAGAATTCTCTTAGCTTAAAAATTTGCTCTTATATGCGCTCTATACGCATTTACATACTCATCTACTTTTGGATTTTTTACCACATCATTACAGATGAAACTAGGCAGTGCTTTCATACCACAAAATGCCATTGCCTTATGCATAGCGAAGGTTACACCATCGCACCCACACCCCTCAAAAAACTCATTTTTATCATTAAAGGCCGTAATTGGTGCATTCCAGGTAGTGCTTATCATGTATTTTTTATTTATAGCAAGTCCGCCTGTGCCATATCCGTGCTCAGGGTCGCTTGCGTGCCTGCCATCGCTTTTTAGCAGGCTTGCTGCTGCTGCCATGAAAACTTCATCAAGGTATTTTTTTACTATCCAAGGCTCACTCATCCACCAGCCAGGATATTGCCAGATTATAGCATCTGCGTCCAGCACCTTTTTTACCTCAGTTTCTATGTCGTAGCCATCGTCTATTTTTGTACGTAGCACCTCGTGTCCTTTGGCTTGTAGCTCTTCGCTTGCTACATCACAAAGCAAGGTGCTTAGCTTGCCACCGCTACTACCAAAATTTTTACCGCCATCTAAAATTAATACTTTCATTTTTACTCCTTTTTGCGGAATTTTAGCAAAATTTCGCTAATTTAAAAAAAGCTAAAAGCTCTTTGGATCGATCACGAAGCGATATCTAGCTCTTTTTGCTACTACATCACGCCAAGCTTGATTTATCTGTTCGCCAGTGATTTTTACTATATTTGGGCGAACTCCAGCTTTAGCGCAGAACTCAGCCATTTCCGCAGTCTCTTTCATACCGCCAATTAAACTAGCATTTAAATTTACTTTTGTACTAGCTAGATTTAAGGTTTGGGTTTTTTGGCTGAAATTTATAGGCATACCAACTAGAGTGAAATTGCCAAAAGGCTTAACCATCGCAATATATGGCTCCATCTCAAATTCATAAGGAATAGTGCTAAGCGCAAAATCAAATTTAGCCCTAAACGGCGCTAAATCATCGCTACTTTTTACTAGCACGGCTTTTGCGCCCCAGCTCTCTATATCTTTGATTTTGCTCTCAGTCGTAGTAAATGCCGTTACTTTCGCGCCCTTAGCAATAGCAATTTTAATCCCAAGGTGCCCTAGGCCACCAATACCGATGATTGCTACATTATCACCTTTTTTCATATATTTCATTATAGGTGAGTAGGTGGTGATTCCAGCGCACATTAGCGGTGCAGCCTCATCCCAGCTAAGCTCATTTGGGATATGGATAGCAAAATGCGAATTTACAACAAAATAATCGCTATATCCGCCTTGACTTATACCAGTAGGCTCTTTAGGATATGGATACCCGTAGGTAAAAATCGTATTTTTGCTGTATTGCTCCTCGCTCCCAGCCGTAGCGATATCTGTGTTATCCACCATACAGCCTACACCAGCCCGGTCACCGATTTTGAAGTTTTTGACATTTTTACCCACTTCACGCACGAGACCTACTATCTCATGGCCAGGTACTTGTGGATAGATTTGCTTACCCCAATGCCCTAGCTCTGTGTGTATATCACTATGGCAGATACTAGTAGCCATCACTTCTATTAAGATATCATCATCGCCCACAGCTCTACGCTCAAATCTCCACGGCCTCAACTCACCACTCTCATCAAAAGCCGCCCAACCTTTACAAGCGATATTTGGCTTATTCGCTGCGCCAAAAAGATTTGTGCCAGCACCGATTGCTACGCCAGCAACGGCTGCTTTTGTTAGAAAATCTCTACGATCTTTATTTTTGATTTCATTCATTTTTGCTCCTTTAAAAAGATATGAAAAATTATAAAACATTACACCAAGTGTAAGTCAAGGGTTTTTGAAAAATTTTTTTAAATTTTTGCTAGAATTCAAGCTAAAAATCGTAAGGGCAAAAGATGTTTCAAAAATCAGTATTAGATAAATACATTAAAAGCATTGACGCAGAGCTTTTAGAGCAAAAATACAAGGAATTCCAAAATACCTACCAAAACCCACAAAAAATCGAGCAAATCAAAGCTAGCAAAGAAGAACAATACCAAGAGGGCTTTTTGCGTGATATTTTTGTAAATATCCTAGGATATACGATAAATCCAGAACCAAACTACAACCTAATAACCGAAAAGCGCAACGAAAGCGCAGACAAAAAAGACGCACGCAAAGCAGATGGCGCAATCATCATTGATAGCAAAGTAAAATGCGTAATAGAACTAAAAGGTACAGACACAACCGACCTTGCCAAAATAGAAAACCAAGCCCTAGGCTACAAAGCCCACAACGCAGGCTGTCGCTATGTAGTTATCTCGAACTTTGAAAAACTACGCTTTTACATTGATGATGCGACTGATTTTGTGGAATTCCACCTTTTTACGCTTGATTTTAAGGGCTTTTGCGAGCTTTACACGCTTTTAGCCCTAGCGCAGATCACAGCCGATATCCCAGCCAAAATCAAAGAACTCAGCCTAAGCCGTGAAGAACAAATCACAAAAGCCCTTTACAAAGACTACACAGAGTTTAAAAACGCTCTTTTTGCCAACCTTTGCGAGCAAAACAAAGACACTGACGAGCTAGAATTATTCTCAAAAAGCCAAAAATTGCTTGATAGATTTTTGTTTATTTTCTTTTGCGAAGACAAAGGACTTTTGCCACCAAACTCAATGCTAGGCATAATCGAGCGTTTCAAAAAAGCAAAAGAAATTCACATCCAAATCCCACTTTATGACCTTATAAAGCAGTATTTTGGCTGGATTGATAGTGGCGATGAGAGTATGGATATTTTTGCTTATAACGGCGGACTTTTCAAAAGCGATGAGCTGCTAGACCGCCTGAAAATCAGCGATGAAATTCTAGAATTCCATTGCCAAAAAATCGCAAACTACGACTTTGATAGCGATGTTAGTGTGGATATTTTGGGACATATTTTCGAACACAGCATTAGCGAGATAGAGAGCAAAAAAAACGAACTAACAGGCATAAAAGAACAAAACAAACGCAAAAAAGACGGAGTTTTCTACACCCCAGCCTACATCACCAAATACATAGTAGAAAGCACTCTTGGCACACTCTGCGAGAGCAAAAAAGCAGAACTTGGCATAAACGAAAACTTCACCAAAAGCACCAAAAGCAAAAAAGAAGATAAAATCAAAACCCTACAAGCTTACAGAGAGTATTTGCTAGGGCTTAAAATCTGCGACCCAGCTTGTGGGTCAGGCGCCTTTCTAAACGCCACGCTAAAATATCTAAAAACCCAGCACGCCTTGCTAGATGAGCTAGAAAACGCCCTTTATGGCTCACAGCTTGATTTTAGCTACTATGATGACAAAATCCTAGAAAACAACATCTACGGCGTGGATATAAACGGCGAGAGCGTAGAAATCGCCAAGCTCTCACTTTGGCTAAACACAGCGAAAAAAGGCACCAAACTAAGCACCCTAAGTGGCAAGATAAAATGTGGCAACTCACTAATAACCGAGCTATTTGACTGGCAAAAGGAATTCCCAGAAGTATTTGAAAATGGTGGCTTTGACATCATCGTAGGCAATCCGCCGTATGTCCAGCTACAAAGTATGGGGCAAATGAGCGAAGTTTATAGCAAATGTGGCTTTGCTAGCTATAATAAATCAGCTGATTTGTATTGTTTATTTTACGAGCAAGGCACAAAACTGCTGAAAAATCACGGATTTTTAGGCTTTATCGCTTCAAATAAGTGGCTAAAAGCCAAATATGGTGAAGGTTTAAGACGATTTTTTATTTCTTATACAAATCCGCTTTTGCTTATTGATTTTGCTGGGGTTAAAGTTTTTGCTGATGCTGTAGTAGACCCGCAAATTCTAATTTTACGCAAAGAACCTTACGAAAAGCAAACTCAAATTTGCGCTTGTAAAGAAATCACAAGTGATTTAGAAAATTATGTAAAGCAGAATTCTAGTTTTAAGGAATTCTCAAATTCTGCTTGGACTTTTGAGAGCAACGCAACAGCTGGAATTCTAGCTAAAATTGATACTTTTACACCTTTGAAATCTTTGCCTATTGAAATTTATCGTGGAATTCTAACGGGTTTTAACGATGCTTTTTACATTGATGAAAATACAAAAAACGAGCTTATCAAAAAAGATGCCAAAAGCGCAGAGCTTATAAAGCCACTTTTGCGAGGGCGCGATATAAAGGCTTGGAATTCTAGTTTTGAGCTTTATATGATAAACACTCACAATGGCTTAAAAAGTGAAAATTTAGAACCTATAAATATAGATGATTATCCAGCTATAAAAGAGCATTTATCGCAGTTTTACGACAAACTAGAAAAGCGTGGCGACAAAGGCATTACACCTTATAATTTAAGAAATTGTGTTTATTTAAAAGAATTCTCTAAACCAAAAATTGTTTATCCAAATATGACAGCATTTTATCCTTTTTCTTATGATGAAAATGGATATTTCACAAATGATAAAAGTTTTATTCTAACAGCAAAAGATGAAAATATTTCATTAAAGTTTTTAGTAGCTATTTTAAACTCAAAACTTGCTAAATTATGGATAAAATCAAATTGCCCAGAACTTGGTGTAGATGGTAGAGAAATCCGCAAAGTTTATTTTGAAAATTTTGGAATTCCAAATATATCTTTGGAATTCCAAAAAGAATTAGCAGACTTAGCAGATATTATGATTGATTTAAACGCTCAGTTTGCCAAGCTTACAAATAATTTTTGGACGCTTTTAAAGGCAAATTACAATGTAGAAAAAATCCCAAGTGCTTTAAGCGAGTTTTACAAACTAGACTTTAAAGAATTCTTAAAAATCAGCAAAATAAAAGTGCCCCTAAGCGAGCAGGGCGAAGTGCTGGAGTTTTTTGAGAGCTTTAAGGCAAAATGTGCAGAGCTAAACTCACAGCTAAAAGCCACAGACGAGCGCATAAACACAGCTGTCTATAAACTCTACAACCTAAGTGATGATGAAATAAAAGCAGTAGAAAACAGCTAGGAATTCTAAAATTTGCTTTTGTTTTACTTTTTGGTATTTTTTAATGTTTAAAACATTAAAAAATTTATTTTTTGTGGCTATAATCCGCGAGTATAATTTAAAATTTTTTGGAAGTGAAATATGCTGATTGAATTTAGAGTAAAAAACTTTCTATCTATTCAAGATGAGCAGGTGTTAAGCTGTATAGCTAGCAGTAGTATGGTAAAAATAGACAATACGGTAAAAACAAATAGAATGGTGCCAAGATTATTAAAAAGCGTGGCTATATATGGGGCTAATGCTGCTGGAAAGTCTAATATAATAAAAGCAATGTTTGTTATGCACAAGATCGTCATTTCCGATATACAAAGAGATGGTGTTTTATATATCACTCCTTTTTTGCTTGGTGATGATGATAATGAGCCAAGTAGGTTTGAGATAACTTTTTCTATTGATAATACTATGTATCAGTATGGTTTTAGCACTACAAAAGAAATGATTTTTGAAGAATGGCTTTTAAAAAATACAAGAAATAAAAATAAAATTTTGTTTGAAAGAATATATAATAAGGGAAAAGGCGATTATGCATGGAGTAGCGAAGATAAAGAGTGCTTAGAAGAAATAGAAGATAAGAAAAAATTTACGAGAAACAATGCTTTATTCTTATCTGTTTCTGTCTTATTAAACGGTAAAAAATTTTTAGATATTTATAACTACATAAAAGATAATTTAAAAATTGCCAACGCTAAATCTAAATATAGCGATGGTGAATTATTTACTTTAACCAAATATAAAAACGATGAATATAAAGATAAAATAAATAAGTTTTTACAAGTGGCAGATTTAGATATATATGACATGACTATAAAGGAAAAAAGAATAAATACTCAAAAATACAAAGACGAAGAGCATAATACAGAAATAGAAAATAACCTGATTGAGTTAATTGCTAGAACTAATCACTTTAAGCAAGATAATAAAACCATAAAATCTTTCCCGCTAGAAAGTGAATCAGATGGAACGCAAGAATTTTTAAAGCTTATCGGCCCATTTATAGATGCCATGGAAAATAATTATATAGTAGTAATTGATGAGCTTGAAGCACATCTACACCCAAAGATAGCACAATTTATAGTAGATATGTTTAATAGCCAAGAAGTAAAAAATGAAAGTTGCGCACAGCTTATTTTCACTACGCATAATACAAATCTTCTTAATAAAAATATTTTTAGAAAAGATCAAATATATTTTTGTGAAAAACAAAATAAGGCTACAAAATTATATTCGTTATTTGATTTTAAAACAACAAATGATAATTGGGAATTAAATTATTTGCTTGGCAGATATGGTGGAATTCCAAATATAACAAATTTTGTATATTAAGGCTATGAATCATGGAAGGAAATGCAAGAACAAGGGCCATGCCTACAAAAAGAATCTCAAAGCAATTGGAAGAAAAAACCACAGTTCTTATAATTTGTGAAGGTCAAAAGACAGAGCCAAATTATTTTAATAAATTAAAGGAAAAATATCATTTATCAAATATTATAATCCCAAAAAATACAAAACCTAGTCCAAGTAGTGTGGTAAGAGTAGCTATGGAAAAGCAAAGAGAATATAAGTTAGATGCGAAAAATTCTATTATTTATTGTGTTTTTGATAGAGATGAGCACAAAGATATAGATAATGCGCTTGATATGATAAAAGCAAAGAGCTTTAATGCTATTTTATCAAGTGTGTGCTTCGAGATTTGGTATTTGCTACATTTTGAATACACAACTCACATTTTTTCTTCGTTTGATGAAATCAAAAATAGGCTAGTAAAGATTCCTAGTATAAATAATTATGATAAAGAACCAGGTGATTATACGGAATTTTTAAATGATAAAAATATAAACTTGGCAATCAGTAATGCTAAAAAACTTCAAGAGTATTGTAAAAATGTTTTGGAATACGATACAGAAATAGAGTTTTTAAGAAAAATTTGTAAGCAAAATCTTACATTTACAAATGTTAATTTAATAGTGGAAAAAATGCAAGAATTAAGCAAAAAGCTAATATTTAAAAATCTTTTAACGAATTCTAGAATTCGCTAAAAGACTATAAAAGGCTTTTATCTTACAGATAGCCTTATTTTTGCATCACCTGTGCCTAGCAGCTTTTTTAGCTCATCTTTGCCTATGCCATCTAATTTGCCAAGGCGAGTTAAGAGCCATGAGTTTGTATCGTAGGCTAATACGAAAGTTTGACCGCTATAAAGAATTATATCGCAAGGCTGCATTGTGATTTGCTCATCATTTCGTGGCAATGGCGATGGAAGTTTGCCGCTTTTTTCAAAGCCACCATAATCACTAGCATTTATGATGATATCACCTTTTTCTAGCTCTTTATATAGAGCCAAAGCCCGGCTATTTTCAGCCAAAACAGCCTTTAACTTTTGCTCATTTATGATAACAAAAATCTCCATTTTCTCTCCTAAAACAAAGCTAAAAAGACAAAAAAGCGATAAAATCACTCGCATTGTTTGCCACCTTTGGCGTGTGGGTCGCTTTTGGCTTTTATGGCAGTTTCGTAGAACTCAATTTTTTTATCCACACAATCAAGCGCACCTTTTATCTCATCAAGCTCATTTAAAATTCTACTTTTTTCTTCTTTTATCATCACTAGGCGAATTTCTAGTGTGCTATCGCCTTTGATAGCTAAATTTATATACTCTCTAAGGCGTTTAACGCTCATACCCATTTTACGAAAACGCACAACCCATTCTACCCACTCTATATCGCTTTTGCTAAAATACCTAATGCCACTGGGGCTATGCTCAACCAAAGGAAAAAGCCCATTATCACACCAATAACGCAAAGTGCGTGGGCTTACGCCTGTTTTTTGTGAGACTTCTATGATTGTGTATGCCATTATTTGCTAGCCTCTATTACAGCAGCGGTGGCATTTAGTGAGCGTGGATAGCCTATAAGAGCGATATTTGCGTTGATTAGGGCGATTAATTTTTCTTTGTTTAAGCCTTGAAGAAAAATAGCTTTTGCGTGAGCTTTCATCTGTGCTGAGGTATCGCCCTGCGCAGCCAAAAAGAAAAATGTGATAATCTCACGCTCGTCTAGGCTTAAAATCTCAGTTCTAGTGTAATAATCCCCAAAGCAATTTTGGCTTAAATACCTGCCGATTTGTGCGTAGTCGCCACTCATACTCTGCGTAGTAGCACTGCCAAAAAGCTCTATTTGTAAATTTTGCCCATTTTTAAGTCTATTTTCATCACTATCTAGGGCAAAATCTGTGATTTTAACCCCTTTACGCTTATAAATTTCACTTGTAACAAAGATAAATTCCCTAATCCTAGCCATACCAAGATAAGCCGTGCTTTGGCGTAAAAGCTCCATTATCTCATCAGCTTTTAACTCGCTTTTTTCTACCCTTTCTTGCCATAGCCTAAGCGAACCCGATGCTATTATCATAGCTAGATTACTAAGCTCAATCTGCCTAGGACTTAGGCCAGCTTTTATGCTATCATTTTTGCTACTTTTCTCAAAGTTTTCAAATATCGCTTTAAGCGTGTTATCCTCTATATTTGCACTCATCAAAACACCCCCCCCAAACACCGCAAAAACAGCTAAAATCTTTTTCATTGAAGTTCCTTTAAGGCATTTTCATACTCTTCGTTGCTTACTTTTTCTAGCCAAAAAGCCGCAGCCGCTGCGGTAATGCCAAGAGTTAAAATAGTTTTTTTCATTTTGCTTCCTTTTTTAAAAGTTTAGCAAAAATTATAAAACATTACACCAAGTGTAAGTCAAGGAATTTTAGTAATTTTTTCTAAGGAATTCTAGAATTTAGTCAAAGAATTCTAGATTTTATTTTAGGAATTCTAGATTTTATTTTAGGAATTCTAGATTTTATCCTAGGAATTCTAGAATTCCCTTAGCAAACTACGCTTTTTCTTTTGCTTCAAGTTTCTCAAAGTCAAACTCACTAGGGTGATTTATAGCGTAGTTAAACTTATCTTTATCAATCTTTTTATCCCAGATTCCTACGATTAGGCAGGCTACTGCGTTTCCGCACAGGTTTCCTACCGCGCGTATTTCACTCATAAACTTATCAACCCCAAGCAGCACTGCCACAGTTACCACAGGTATGACATCGTGCATAGAACCAAGCGTTCCAGCTAGCACCACAAAGCCTGAGCCTGTCACGCCCACAGCACCTTTGCTAGTAACCATTAAAATCAGCAAAATGCTAAGCAAATGCGAAAAACTAAGCTCAATGTCAAAAGCTTGAGCCAAAAATATCACGCAAGATGATAGATAAATATTTGTACAATCTAGGTTAAAAGAGTAGCCAAAAGGTATTATTACGCCGACACAGCCTTTGTGAATTCCTGCGCTCTCTAACTTTTTCATAAGTGGCGCAAGGGCTACTTCGCTAGAACTTGTAGCAAACACAACCAACACTTCTTTTGCGATAAAGCGCATGAACTTAAATATATTTACCTTAGCTAAGTAGCAAATCACGCCAAGTATCACAAAAATAAACACCAAAGACGAAATTAGCATAGTTGCTAGCAGGCTTAGCATACCTATGAGACTCTCAATCCCAAACTTGCCGATAAGATACGCTATCGCACAATACGCCGCTAATGGACTTAGCCACATAAATATGCTAAGGGCTTTTAGCACCCAGTGCTGAGCCTTTTGAATCGGCTTTATGAACAAATCTTTGATTTTCTTTGGCGCAAAACTTAGCGCAATAGCTGAAATTAACGCCATAAAAAGCACTTGAAGCGTATTTGCTTTAATAAATGGCGTTATAACGATACTTAGGGCTAAAAGAGCGTTTTTAATCACCCCAAGCACCAAGCCAAAGCCACTAAGCGTGCTTAAATCATCATAGGGCAAAAGTGGAGTTTTTGGCACAGCGCCTGCTAGTATCGCCCAGACTGAGCCTACATCTTTTGAGTTAGCTGAGAACTTCTCCACGCTACTAGCATCAAATGAACTAGGATCTAAGTGCATACCCACACCAGGGGCAAGCGCCAGCGAGCCAAAGATACCCACAGCCAAAGCTGCCGTGCTAACTACTTCAAAGTAAATAAAGCCTTTTAAACCTATGCTGCCAAGGTCTCTTAGGCTTTCTAAACACACAATGCCTGAGATAATAGTAAGAAAGATAATTGGTCCTACCATCCACTTTAAAATCATTATAAAATAATCAATCCCAAACTTGCTAAGGGTGCCAATTTGGGGAAAAGCATATCCTACAAAAATACCAAGTGCTATTGCTAAAACGACCCAAAATGCGAGATTTTTTAATACTTTAATCATTCTAATACCTTAAAAGAAGTTGACAAATTCTAGCAAAATAAATCTTAAATTCTTTAAGAATTCCAGTTGGAATTCCAAGATATTTGCTTAGGAATTCTAGAATTCCTTATAGAATATATTGACAAGTGTCTATATATTTGTTACAATACATAGACAAATATCAATATAAGGTAAAAAATGAGTATAGAAGAACTAGCCCAAATCGCAAAAGCCCTAAGCGACACAAACAGACTAAATATAATAAAAATGCTAACAAAGGGCAGACTTTGCGCTTGCGAGCTTTTAGAAAAGCTTGAAGTAACGCAGCCTACTCTATCTCATCATATGAAGATTTTGTGTGAGTGCGGCTTGGTCTTTGCTTTTAAAGAGGGCAAATGGCAGCACTACGACATAAACTGCGAGCGTTTTAAAGAGTTTAAAGAAAGCATAAATGCGATTTCTTGTCCGCCTTAAACTGCGAGCATAAAGAGCGTAATTAAAAAGGTAAAAGTAGAATTAAAACTCTAAACTCACGCTCTAAAAAGGCAAAAATATATAGACAAACATCAATTAAAAGGATAAAAAATGAAAGATATTTTAGGTGCTTTGGGGAATTTTTAAAAGAAATTTTCTCATTTTCTTACTTAGATACTGGGCTAAGCAGGCTTTTAGAAGCCCTTGGCTTAGAGCTTGGCTCAAAGATTTTTTCGGTGCTACATTTTTTTCTTTATGATAGCATTAAGATTTTTTTCTTGCTTTTTGTGCTTGTTTTTGGCATTAGCTATATCCAAAGCTACTTTCCGCCGCAAAGAACCAAAGAAATCTTAGGTTCTATGAATGGTTTTTGGGGCAGGATTTTTGGGGCTTTGCTGGGGATTTTGACGCCCTTTTGCTCGTGTTCTAGTATTCCGCTTTTTATAGGATTTTGTAGCGCAGGGCTTAGCATAGGCGTTACGCTTAGCTTTCTTATTATGTCGCCGATGGCTGACCTTGCCTCGCTTGCTATTTTAATCAGCGAGTTTGGGTATAAAATCGCCCTTGCGTATTTGCTCTCAGGGCTTGTTATAGCGATTTTGAGCGGATATATCATAGAAAAACTAGGCTTTGTAAAAATCACAGCCATCAAAGCCACAGCAAACTACACGTCCCCAAGCCAAAAAGAGCGCATAAAAGAAGCCAAAAACGGCGCAAAAGACATTATAAAGCGAGTTTGGCTCTATATTTTACTAGGCGTGGCAATAGGTTCTTTTATCCATAATCTCTTGCCCCAAAACCTAGTAGAAAGCGTGCTTGGGGCTGATTTGTGGTATAGCGTGCTACTTGCTTGCGTGGTTGGAATTCCTATGTATGCTGATACTTTTGCGGCTATTCCAGTAGCTCTTGCGCTTTTAGAAAAAGGTGCAGGACTAGGCACAGTGCTTAGCTTTTTGATGAGTGTTACAGCACTTAGTCTGCCTTCGCTTGTGATGCTCTCAAAGGTTATGAGTCCACGCTTGCTAGCAGCTTTTGTGATTACGCTTAGCTTGGGGATTATTCTCATAGGCTATATTTTTAATGCTTTTGCATATATTTTTATTTAAGGAGAGAAAATGTTTAAGTTTTTTAAGAAAAAAAAGCTAAAATGTGCTTGCAATGCTAATGAGACAAGCTTTGAGCCAAAGAGTTTTAGCGGTGAAATAACAAGCATAAAGGTGCTAGGCACAGGCTGCTGTAATGAGCTAAATGAAAATTGCAAATCAGCCCTAAAAGAGCTAGGTTTGGGGCTTGAAGTGGAGTATATCAAGGATATTTCGGTGATTGCTAGCTATGGTGTGCTAAGCGTGCCTGCGCTAGTGGTAAATGAAGTGGTGCTAAGTGCTGGCAGAGCTCTAAGCAAAAGCGAGATAAAAGAGCTTTTAAGCAAGGCGTAGTTTTTAGGGAATTCTAGAATTGCTAAGTATAATTTATAGGAATTCTAATTTGCTAGGTAATTTTGGAATTCCACTTTGGAATTCCAAAATTACCTTAAAAGGCGCAAAGAGTTTAGCACGACTATTACTGAGCTAGAACTCATGGCAAATGCTGCGATAGCTGGGGTTAAAAATACCCCCGCACCCCCAAAAACACCAGCTGCGAGCGGAATACAAAGAGCGTTATAACAAAATGCCCAAAAGAGATTTTGCTTGATGATTTTTAGCGCTTTTTGCCCTAAGCTAAAAAGCTCTGAGAGTGCCTTTATATCATCTTTTATGATGATTATATCGCTAGCATCTTTGCTAATATCGCTTGAATTGCTGATTGCTACGCCTATCATCGCTTCTTTCATAGCAAGCGCGTCATTTATACCATCACCTACAAAAACAGCACTCCCCCCAAAGCCCCTTAAAAGCTCTACTTTCTCGTTTGGCAAAAGCCCAGCATAATACTCATCAAGCCCAAGTTTGCTACTTATTTGCCCAGCATTTTTTTCATTATCTCCACTTAACATTACGCATTTTAGCCCCTTTGCTTTTAGCTTGCTTATTAGCTCTTTTGCGCCTTCTTTGATCTCATCGCTTAGGGCGATAAAGCCCCTATACTCGCCACCCACAGCTAGTAGCGCTAAAGCTGCGTTTTGTGCTAAAATCTGCTCTTTTTGGCTTTCATTTAGAACTACGCCGTGATTTTGGAGTAGTTTAATGCTGCCTAAGAGCATTAAAACGCCGTTTTCTTCAT
This sequence comes from Campylobacter magnus, assembly GCF_028649595.1. Classification (NCBI taxonomy): domain Bacteria; kingdom Pseudomonadati; phylum Campylobacterota; class Epsilonproteobacteria; order Campylobacterales; family Campylobacteraceae; genus Campylobacter; species Campylobacter magnus. Next base: position 467,388 of record NZ_JAQSLK010000001.1, on the reverse strand, counting down.
ACTCTATGCCAAGTCCTGCTAGCTCTTTTATGCCCTTTGCGCCCTTGCTTGTGCCCACGTATTTGCTGATTGCCTTTGAGATAGGGTGCGAGCTTGCCTTACTTAAAAAGCCAGCAAGCCTTAAATCATCATCATTTAAGCTCGTAGCACTCACGCTTAAAGAGCCTTTTGTAAGCGTGCCGGTTTTATCAAAGGCTACGATTTTTGCGCCTTTAATAAGCTCTATTATGGCTGGATTTTTTATGAGAATTCCAGATTTTGAGCCTTTGCTAAGAGCGCAGACTATGGCAATAGGCGTAGCAAGCCCTAAGGCACAAGGGCAAGAAATCACAAGCACGCTAATAGCGCAAATCACAGCCTTATCAACATCAAAAAAACTCCAAATAATAAGCGTTAGTAGCGAAACCCCGATCACGCTAGGCACAAAAATATTTGAGATTTTATCGGCTAGGCGAGCTATGTTTAGCTTTTTGCTCGCACTTTGCTGTAAGCTTGAAATAATGCCTTCTAGCAGGCTTTCTTTTGGGTTTTTAGCAATTTTTGCTAGTATGGTGCCATTTATATTTGTGCTGCCACCAAAGATATTTTCACCCACGCTTTTATATCGTGGCAGGCTCTCACCATTTATCGCACTCTCATCAAACTCAGCCCCGCCATAAGTGATTATAGCGTCACTTGGGGCGTGTTCGCCTGGCTTTATGCTGATTATATCTCCTATTTTTAGCTCGCTTGCTTTTATCTGCTTTTCTGTGCCATCAGCTAAGAGCAAATGCGCTATTTTTGGCTTTAAGTCCATTAGGCTTTTTAGACGCAGGCTGGTTTTTGCCCTTGCTTTGCTCTCTAAAAACTTGCCAAGCAGCACGAAGCTAATAATCATCGCAGGGCTGTCAAAATACAGCTCGTGAGAGCCAGCAAAATACGCAAACAGCGAGTAGAAAAAGGCTGAGAACACTCCAAGGCTAACAAGGGTGTTCATATCAAAGTTTTTTTCTTTTAGGCTGCGTAGGGCGTGGGTGTAAAAGCTAGTGCCGCAAAGCAGGCAAAGGAAGCACAAAATAAGCGATGAAAGTGCGATAAAATCGTGGCTAGCAGAAATTAAGCCAAAGTGAAAAAGCATGATTAAGCCTGAGCAAACTGCGCTTATTGTTAGCTTTATAGCTAGCACTTTTTGCTCTTTTGCCTGAGCCATTAAAAGCTCGTTAAAATCATGCGCTACGCCAAAGCCAAGGGCTTTTATTTTTTCTATTATTTTTTGCTCTACGCTTTTGTTTTCTAGCTCAAAAATGCCACTATTATCGCTTAGACTAATATTTGCGCTTTTTACGCCTTTTATTTTTTTTGTTGCTCTTGTGATAGCATTTGCGCAGTTTACGCAGGTCATGCCGGTGATGTTTAGATGAAGTTTGCTCATGATTTTTTGTTTTATTAAATTTTGGAATTCCAAAATGCTGAAATTCTAGAATTCCCAAAGAGAATTCCTTAAACTAGAATTCCCAAAGAGAATTCTTTAAATTCTAGAATTCCTTAAATTCTAGAATTCCTAGAAAGCTTTAATCAATTCTTTTTATCACATCAAAGCCAAGTTCGCTCATTGCCTCTTTAAAGCCTTGTTCTTTGCTCTCATCAAGCTCCACGCTTACACGGCGTGGGCTTACGCTAAGATCAACGCTAATCTCGCCAAAATCCTCTTTAAGCTCTGAGATTATAGTATTTGCGCAGTTTTGGCAGTTTATATTATTTGCTTCAAAAGTCATTTTTGCGTCCTTTTAGTGAATTTTTAAAAAGCGATTTTAGCCCCTTTTTTTTAAATATTAGCAAAATATATGCATTTTTTGATATAATCGCCGTTTTATAATTTTCTATCAAGGACAAAGACAATGGGAAGAGCATTTGAATACCGCAGAGCAAGCAAAGAAGCACGCTGGGATAAGATGAGCAAGCTATTTCCAAAGCTTGGCAAGGCAATTACAATAGCTGCAAAAGAGGGCGGAACTGACCCTGATATGAACCCAAAACTTCGCACCGCAATCGCAACTGCTAAGGCACAAAATATGCCAAAAGACAACATCGATGCTGCGATAAAAAGGGCAAATGGCAAGGACAGCGCGGATATCAAAACTATATTTTACGATGGCAAAGGCGCACACGGCGTTCAAATCATAGTAGAGACCGCAACTGATAATCCAACTCGCACCGTAGCAAATATAAAATCAATTTTTAACAAAAACGGCGGCGAAATGCTGCCTTCTGGCTCACTAAATTTTATGTTTTCTCGCAAGGCTGTATTTAGCTGTGAGCCTTATGGGGGCGATACTGACGAGCTAGAACTTGCACTAATAGACGCTGGGCTTGAAGAGATGGAGAGCAGCGATGACGAGCTTCGCATAATAGGCGATTACACGGCTTTTGGCACGCTTAGCGCAGCACTTGAAGAAAACTCACTTGTGATAAAAAAAGGAGCTTTGGAATTCTTACCAAACTCTACTATATCGCTAAACGATGAGCAAATGAGCGAGCTTGAAAAGCTGCTTGATAAGCTTGAAGATGATGATGATGTGCAAGCTGTCTATACTAATGTAGAGTAAAATCTGTGGCGATTTGTCTCGCACGCTTAGAGCGACTAAACTTCACTCGCACTTCGCTTGGGCGTTCGCTCAGTGCGCCTTCGCTCGTGCTCGCTTAGTTTAGTCACATTAAGCGCACGATACTAGAATCGCCGAAATTTAGTCAATGAGAAATAAATGGAATTTGTGTTTATAGTAGCTATTGCTGCGTTTTTTACTGCTGGCATGCTATATGTCGTAAAAAGCAGTGATAAAAAATCAAAAAATAGCCTAAAAACAGCGTAAATCAAAATAAAGGATAAAAATGGAAGAGTTAAAAACTTATGAAATAAATGAAGCTGAGCTAGCAAAGTGCGCTTATGCCGTGCTTAGCACAGAGCGTGGCGATATAAATATAAAATTATATCCAAAAAGCGCCCCGCAAACCGTGGCAAACTTCGCCGAACTTGCTAAAAGCGGCTTTTATGACGGACTTAGCTTTCATAGAGTAATACCTGGCTTTGTCGCACAAGGCGGCTGCCCATACGGCACTGGCACAGGTGGACCTGGCTGGCGCATAAAATGCGAGTGCGTAGGGCAAAAAGAAAAACACAAAAAAGGCACGCTCTCAATGGCTCACGCAGGCCGTGATACCGGCGGTTCGCAGTTTTTTATCTGCTTTGCGCCGCAGCCACATTTAGATGGCGTTCATACTATCTTTGGCGACGTAGAGGGCAAAGATAGCCTAAAAGTGCTTGATAGCATAAAGCCAAATGATAAAATCGTAAAAATAGAGATAAAAGAAAGCTTATAAAGGCTTTAGCCAATTTAGAATTTTAGAATTCCCTAACTTTTATCTGCGTTTTTGGGGGCTAGGGGGTATTTTTTATCTTAGGGAATTTTAGTTTGGGGAATTCTAGTTTAAGGAATTCTGTGGAATTCTAGGGAATTCTAAAATTCTCTAATTCTAAGGAATTCTAGAATTCTCTAACTAAAAAATAGAGGTTTGGATAAAATTCTATTTTTAAACTTAATTTTTCAAAGGAGAAAAAATGAAAAAAATTCTTGGTTCAGTAGTTGCCGCAGGACTAATTGCTTCAGTTGCTTTTGGAGAAAAAGTAAAATTATATACGCTCGATTTTTACAAAAATCCTAATTACGAAGACACTCAGCAATGCTATAAATTTATTGATGTAAATGTGAATATTAAAAAGGATTCTTGGCTTAAAGAACTAGCAAAATTTGGCTTGAAATTTAAGTTTGGCAAAGATGAAAATAACGCAAACAGACTAATAGTCGTAATGAAAAATAACGAAACAGCTTTTGTGGATACATATTTTGGTGATAAAGAATATATAGATAATAACGAGGTAATCGCTACTAAAAATGGTAAAAGAATAAGGATAGAACCAAAGCAAGTAGAAGCTGATAATGATGGTGATGATATTTGGAGTCATCGATATGAAGTGTTAGAATACAAAGCCGATGAACTAATTAGCTATAATTACGAAAAAATGCTATGCGATGACCCAGAATATATAAAATATATGGACGCAGAGCTAAAAGAGGATGCTGAGCGGAAAAAAAGAAAGGAAAAAGATGGTGGCGACAAACTAAGAGATTTGGCACTTGGATTACACCAAGATATGCTAGAAACTACACGAGAAAACAAAAAATAAAAATTCTTCGCCAAAGCTTAAAGCACGAAAATGGATAAAAACTTCTACATTTTTATCCATTTTTTCTCGTTTTTATACAAGTTAAGCAAGTTGTAAGAGTTTTTTATTTTGCTACACACCCAAGAGACAAAATAGCTAATTCAAGAATTAAAAAAGTTAATTCAAGAACCAAAAATCAAAATTCTCCCCAAAAAATACGCTATATTTACAAAATCAGCCTAAAATATCCTTATGAAAAAGTTTTTATTTGGCAGATATTTTTGGCTTTTTATCGCTTTGCTTAGCATATTTAGCGTGCTTGTGGCGCATTTTGTTCTTCAAGTTTGGCTTTTTATGCCGCCTTGTGAAAACTGCGTTTATATCCGCTACGCCTTTTGTGTGGTCTTTTTGGGTGCGGTTTTGGCTCTTGTTTTGCCTCGTATTTTGCGCTTTATTTCCTACGCTCTTATCATCTACGGCGCAGGGTATGGAGCTAGTGTGTCTATCACGCTAATGCATATAAAATCCAGCCTAAATGCCGCAAACCCCTTTGGCGTAAGCGGCTGCAAGCTAGAACCTAGCTTTCATTTTGGATTGCGGCTGCATGAGTGGTGGAGCGATATGTTTTTGCCAAAGGCACTTTGTGGCTTTGATGCGCCACAGCCGCCACCTGGACTTAGTTTTGATGGGCTTAGGGCTTATTTTTTACAAGCTTATGAGAGAGGCTGGTATCTAGTGCCAAAGTATGAGTTTATAAGCCTTGCTGAGATTTCACTTGTGCTTTTTATTTTTATTTTGGCTCTTTTGGTTTTTAGATTTTTTGGAGGTTTATTTTGCAAAAAAACGATGTTTTAAGTGCACTTTGGGGCGTGGAGCTTTTGCGTGTGGATTATGCCAAGCAGGTAGTTTGCGATGCGCACAGCGGGGCTATAGTGCTCTGTGCTAATGAGAACAATATCGCTCGCTTGGAGTGCCTAGGGTCTTTTACATCTGTGCTAAAAAGCGTAGCTGGCGGTAAGGATAAGTATAATATCCAAAGTGCTCAAGCTGGAATTTTAAATGCTTTAGAAAATCTAAAAATGCCACGAAATGAGCTTATTTTGGCTCTTTCTAGGCTAAATGAGGTGGGAATTTTAGATTTAAAATACCTTGAAGTTTTAAAAAGCTTTATGCTAGGGCTTAACTACGATGAGCTAAGCTCTCCAAGTGCGTCAAATACGAGCTTTAAGCGCAGTATGGATGAGCTAAATGAAATAGCAAAAGAGTTAAGTTTGCTTTGTGATAAAAGCATGGGCTCAAGGCTACAAAAAGCTATAAACTCGGCAAATAACGCAAACTTTAGCCTAGCCTTGAGCGGGGTGGTAAATGCTGGCAAATCAAGTCTTTTAAATGCTCTTATCGCTCAAAATTTACTAGGCGTCTCAAACATCCCCCAAACAGCAGCGATTTGCGCTTTAAAATACAGCGATGAGCCTTATGCTAAGATTGAGTTTTTTAGCACTGATGAGCAAGGGCAGTTGCCAAAAAAAGAGCTAAAAGATATAAACATAAGCCTTGACGCGCTGCCTAAATACACAGCTGCTAGTAGCGAACTAGCCCAGTATGTAAAGCTCTGCACTCTTGGCATAAATGCTGAGATACTCTCAGGCATCGATATAATAGACACTCCAGGCATAGACGATGCGATAAAAGCAAGAGAAGAGTTAAGCGCAAACTACCTAAAAAGCTGTGATAGCCTACTATATCTAATGAACGCAGCCCAAGCTGCAAGTGCTAAGGATATGGCGTTTTTGCGTGATATAGTTTTAACTAGTAAAAATTCTGAAATTCTCGTGCTTCTTACACACATTGACAAGCTTAGCGAGGCTGAGAGACTAAGTGTGCTTGAATACACGCAAAGAAGCGTGCTTGAAGAACTTGGAGAGCTAAATGAGGAGCTAGCAAAAAATATAAAATATTTTCTAGTCTCAGCACCTGCAAATATCGGTATAAACGAGCTTAAAGCACATCTTTTTGCTAGCTTTTTTGGAGAGAGCTCTAAAAAGGCTAGCATTATACTAAATGCTTATAAAAAAGAGCTTGGACTTATTGCTGGTGCGCTTTTTAGTGAGTTTGAGAGCGAGCTAAGGGCACTAAATGCTAGTGGAGCTAAAGCAAATGATGAAATATCAAAGCTAAAAGCGCAAGCTAGCCAGCTAGAACTAGCTCTAAATGATAGCGAACAAAAAATCGCAAATATCACAAACTCTTTAAAAGATGAGAAAATCAGCACACAAAATGAAATAAGCGCAATTTCAAGCAAGATTGCTGATAGGGTGATGAATGAGGTAAAATACAGAAGCGCTAAAAAACAAAAGGCCGATAATGACTTGCTTTTTGCTATCGCAAATAGCGCAATTAGCGACTTTTTGATTGATTTATTTAGGGATAAAAGGCGCATTTTAGAGCTTAAATTAGAAAGTTTTGCGCTTAATTTAAAAGAGCTTTTAAATGATTTTAGCTTTAAAATGCCTGATTTTAAAGAATATATTGGTAGCAAAGAGCTAAAAATAGAGCAAGAGAGTCTTAAAAATGCCATAAAAGAAGCATTAAAAAGCTCGGATCTAAGCAAGAACTCTAGTGCGCTAAAAAGTGCTTTAAACGAGTTTTTAAGCTCGCTAGATTTGGAGGGACAGATTATTTCTTTGCTTAGCGAGTGTGCAAAAGACTTTAAAAGCTCGCTTGAAAACTCGCTAAAAGAGCTAAAAGAGCATTTTGCTAGCCAAAATGAAAAAATTCTAGAATTCCTTAGCAAAAATGAGCAAAAAAGCGCAGATTTAAGCCAAAATTCTAAGCTTTGTGCGCAAAATTTAAACAAAGCAAAAGAGCTAAAAGAAAGGTTAGAAAAATGCTAGAAACCTTTATAAGAGAATACGCAGAGCGTTTTGATCGCACATTTAGTGATGGTTTTAAGGGCGAGTTTGAGAGATTTTGCGCTGCTGTTTTGGAGCCTTCGCAGCTGCCTAGCGCAGAGCTAAAAGAGCGGCTAAATGCGCTAAATACGCTATTTTATGAGCCACTTAGTGTGGCTGTGGTGGGGCAGTTTAGTAGTGGCAAATCAAGTTTTTTAAACGCAATTTTAGGCGCAGATATACTGCCTACTGGCATCATACCAGTAACAGCAAAGCCTACTTTTATCAAATACGCCCCGCAATCTTTCTTAAAAGCACTTTATGAAGATGGTAGAGAGGAGTATCTAAGCCTTGATGCTCTTGGTGATTTTGTAGATCAAAGAAAGGATATAAAAGCCGTAAAAGCTTTGTATATTCATCTACCAAACGAGATTTTAAAAAAAGTTAGCTTCATAGACACCCCAGGGCTAAACTCTAGAAGTGCTAAGGATACAGCAGAGACCATGAAAATACTAAAAGAGTGTAGCGGACTAATCTGGCTTTCTCTTATAGATAATGCTGCTCGTGCTGGGGAGCTAAATGAGCTCTCACTTGTGCCAAAAACGCTAAAAAACCACGCAATCTGTGCGCTAAATCAAAAAGACAAATTAAATGATGAAGAAATAAAGCGCGTGCTAAATCACAGCAAAATCACTTATAATGAGTATTTTAGCGATGTTTGTGCAATCTCAGCTAAAATGCAAAGGGTAGGGCAGAGCGATGAGAGTGGATTTAAGCAGATTTTTAGCTTTTTGGATAGTTTTAGTGCTGATGAGTTTATAAAGGCAAATCTAGCGCAAATTAAGAATTCCTTAGTGGAGCAAAACCACTTTGCCCTTGGGGTTTTAGAGGGGCTTACAGAGATTTTAGAGAGTTTTGATATAAGTTTTAAGGAAAAAATCAAAGAGCTTGAGAGCGAGTATAAAAAGAGCTTTTTGTTAATTTTTGATGAGTTAAAGCAAAATGCTAGCTTTGTTGCCCAGCAGATTTTAAGCTTCATTACGCCAAAAGAATGCGAGTATTTCAAGTCTAGCAGTGGTATTTTTGGCAAAAAAATCGAGCGTGCTAGCTACCAAGCACCACTACTAGATGAGGACGCTGCGCTTTTAGCACTTATTTACAATGATGATAAACTAGCCAAAATGTTTAACAAGCTAAAAAGAGGGCTAATAGAGCTAAAAGAGCGCATTAAAGGTGATTTGCAAAGCATTTTTGATGAGCTTAAAAATCAGGCTTTGGACTACAAGGCTAGGTTTGAGAGCGTGCGAAAGGATGATGCCCTGCACTCTGATATACTTTTTGCGCATATTAGAGAGTTTAGTTGCGATACTTATGGGCTGTTTTTTTTGGCATACGAGCGTGAGCTTGAGGCAAAATTTGCTAGGCTTGATGTGTTTTTTGAAAGACTAAATATCAAAATCGCCACAAACTACGCCTCAGCCGTGCGCCTAAGCCTTTCGCACCTAAGTAGCAAAATCGCCACGCAAAGAAAAAGTTATGAGAGCGACCCGCTTAGTTTTGCGCTGTTTTATCCTAGCTTAGAGTATGTGCGTGAGCGTGTGCTAGGCGAGCTTTGCTACTATGAGTTTGAGGGCGATATTACTAGCACGGCTCCTTTTAGCACGAAGTTTTTGCTAGGCCTTAAAGAAAGCTTTTCTAAGATAAAAGAGCAAAATATTGCTTACATCACAGCCCTTAAAACAAAGCAAGAAAACAGCCTAAAAAGCATTCTAGCTCTAAGTTTTTAGCCCTAGAATTGCCTAGGAATTCTAGATTGAGAATTCTAGTTTAGGAATTCTAGTTTATGAATTCTAGAATTCTTAGGCTTTTTGGGGGTTAGGGGGTATTTTTAGCTTAGGAATTCTAGTTTACGCTAAGAGTGATATTTAAAAAGGCTAGGGTGTTGTAATAAAAGCATGTTTTCAAAGCTAAATATAGAAAACGCTAAATCCGCCCAAAACCCCAGCTATCAAAAAACGAGTGCGGCTAAAATATTTAAAACACTCATTTTAGCCCAAAAAAGCTTTTAGCAAAGGCACATCAAGACCCATAGCTGTGCTTATATCGCCGTGCTGAGATAAAATATACCGCCCAGAAAAACCCTCTATCATCATCGCTCCAGCCTTGCCTATATACTCGCCACTTGCTATATATTTATCAATTTCACGCTTAGGATAAGGCGCAAAATCATAGCTAGCCACGCTTAGGGCCCAGAGTGTAAAATCCTTTGCTAGCACACACATTGCGGCATATACGCTAGCTTTTGCTCCACTTTGTAATTCTAACATAGCCCTTGCGTGGCTCTCATCCTTTGCCTTGCCTAAAATCTGCCCCTTACAAATCACGCTAGAATCAGCAAAAATTATTGCCCCACGCTCCAAAAACTGCCCCAACTGTGAGCCAAAATGCGCTTTAAACTGCAAGACCTTTTGCTCCACTACAGCTTGGCTGTAAGAAACTGGCGCAGTTTTTATAGCGCAGATCTTGCTCTCATCGTAATCAAATGCTATTTGCTCATAAGCAATGCCAGCTTGCTTTAAAAGCAAAGCCCTTGAAGCCGAACTAGAAGCTAAAAATACCACGCAAACCCCTAAAAATCACGCAAAGCAATGCCAAGATAAATACTAAGCATGCTAAGCACTATATTTAAAGGCGTGAAATAATAAGCAATAAGCACTATATTTTCGCGTATTTCAATGCTTTCGTTTTTGCTAAAGGCTTTTTTTGCGCTGATAAACTTATAATACATATAGCAAAGATTTACAGCTATAAAAAGGCTTACGGCGATTTTTGTAGTGATTATCGCCTCTTTCATAGGGTCAAAAAAGATGTTTTCTTGCTGCTTCCAAGCAATAAGCCCAAAAGCTATCAAACAAATAAGCAAGAAAAAAATCGCTCCAAAAAAGCGTTTTAGCTCTCTAAGGGCGATTTTATTTTCTTTTTGATAGTGGCAAAAGACGATTAGCCCAACTTGCGCAGCTATGAAAAGCGAGCCAAAAGAACTAAGCAAAAAGGGCAGTAATTGCTGGGTTTTCATAAAAGCTGCTTCTGCCATTTTTTGCCTTATTTTGTGAAAATTTCAGCGATTTTTGGGCTGATTTTGTATGTTCTAAATAGCTCCATAAGCTCGCCGCCGCTTATGCCATAAATGCGCTCTTGTAGTGGCTGGGTAGCGTTATTTCTAGCTAGTGCTAGAATAAGTGGTAGCTCATCGCAGACTAATTTTTCTTGCGTGCCAGTAAAAAAATGAGTTATATCCAAAGCAACGCCATCTAGTACCTCTGCTAACTCGTAGGTTTTTAGGCTTTTTTCTCGCACTAGATCTTGGCTTGGCCAGAGATTTTGGGTTAGTTTGTAGGCTTCTTTTAACTCATCTGCGCTAGAGTTTGCTTCGCTCATCATCATGCTAACTGCTGTTATACAAGCGAGTTTTTCTTTATTTTCGCAGGCTTTTTTAGCTTCACCAATGCTCGGTGCTTTCATACTCCCAGAGATTTCTGCGCTTTGATTTTCATCACTATCATTTTGCGAATAAGCACAAAATACCAGCAAAAATAAAGCTAAAAATATTTTTTTCATTTTTTTTCTTTTTTAAATTTATTTAGGAATTCTAGAATTCCTAAAATCTAGAATTCCTAAATTCTAGAATTCCAAATTTTAGAATTCCTAGCAATAAATTCTAGAATTCCTAAGCTAAATTCTAGAATTCTTTATATAGGAATTCTAGATTACAAACTTGCGCTTATTAGCTCTTTTGCGCTTTTAAAAGCTTCATTTAAGCGGCTTGGGTCTTTGCCACCTGCTGTGGCAAAGTCACTTCTGCCACCACCGCCACCATTTATTATAGGTGCGATTTTGCTCACTATTTCACCTGCTTTTAGCTCACAGCCTTTTACGCCCACAGCTAAGCTTACTTTGCCGTCTTTTACATTTGCTAGCACGGCTATTACTTTATCGGCTCCATTTTTTAGCTCGTCAATTTTGCTTTTTATATCGCCACCAAACTCGCTGATTACAACCTTTGCGCCTTTTATATCAAAGCTTTCTAAACTGCTATTAGAACTAGCATTTTTTAGCTCGTCTTTGGCTGCTTTTAGCTCAGCTTTTAGTTTTTTAATAGCACTTAGCAAATCAGCATTTTTCAGCTCTATTTCGCACTCGCCAAGCTCATGTCTTAGCTCGTTTGTATACTGCGTAGCAGAACTAGCACAAATGGCTTCGATGCGCCTAACGCCAGCACTTACACCGCTTTCTTTTGTGATGAAAAATGAGCCGATTTCATTTATATTTTCTACATGCGTGCCGCCGCAAAATTCCTTGCTCTCACCAAGCGTTAGCACACGCACCATTTCTCCGTATTTCTCGCCAAAAAGTGCGATTGCACCTGAGTTTTTAGCACTCTCAATGTCCATTATTTCAGTTTTTGCCTTTGCTCCTTTTTGGATTTGTGCATTTACCCAGCTTTCAATCTGCTCTAATTCCTGGCTAGTTACTGGCTTTGGATGCGAAAAGTCAAAGCGCAAGCGATTTGGCTCCACGCTAGATCCAGCTTGAGCGATATGCTCACCAAGGAATTTGCGAAGTGCGGCGTGAAGCAAGTGCGTAGCACTATGATGACGGCGAGTTTGAAGTCTTGCGCTTTCATTTACTTTTACTTCTACATTTTCGCCCACTTTTAGTGGCTCTTTGACCTTGATTTGCGCTAGATTTAGCCCAAAGTGCTTTGTGGTATCAAGCACTTCATTTTTGCCTACAAAGCCCGTATCGCCGCACTGCCCACCACTTCTAGCATAAAGCGGAGTTTTATCAAGCAGAACATAACCCACACCTGAGTTAAGAGAGCTTACACGCTTAAAGTTCTCATCTAAAAGGGCTAGAATTCTAGAATTCCAGCTTAAATTATCATATCCTACAAACTCATTTTCGCCAAACTCTTCTAAAAGCTCTTTAAAATCGCCACTTTCAGCCTTCGCATCGCCGCTACCTTTCCAACTAGCCTTAGCTCTTGCTTTTTGCTCATTCATTAGCTCATCAAACTTTGCGCTATCTACACTTAGCCCTTTTTCTCTTAGCATATCAGCAGTTAGATCAAGCGGAAAGCCGTAAGTATCATATAGCTTAAATGCCACCTCGCCAGAAAATACATCTTTTGTATTTGCTAGCTCAGCGTTAAATAGCTCAAGCCCAGCCGAAATAGTAGCTAGAAATCTCTCTTCTTCAAGGCGGATTAGCTCTTTAATATTTTCTTTCTTTTCATTTAAATAAGTATAGTGCGAGCCCATAATCTGGCAAAGAGTATCAACTAACTTATACATAAATGGCTCTTTTATGCCAAGCAAATATCCGTGGCGTACAGCACGGCGCAAAATGCGTCTAAGCACATATCCACGGCCCTCTTTATCAAAGTTTACACCCTGAGCTAGTAAAAAACTAACCGAGCGAATATGATCAGCGATTACTCTATAACTTGCGCCTTTTTCATATTCATACGGAATTCCGCATAATTTTGCTACATGGTTTATTAAAGGCATGAAAAGTTCAGTATCGTAGTTGCTAAACTTGCCCTCTAAAATCGCTTGAACACGCTCTAAACCCATACCAGTATCTATACTAGGCTTTGGTAGTGGGCTTAGCGTGCCATCGCTTGAGCGCTCGTATTGCATAAATACAAGGTTCCAAATCTCAAGGAAGCGATCGCCATCGCCGCCCATGTAGTCTTCTTCGCCTTTAAAATGCTCTGCGCCTTGGTCGTAGTAGATCTCAGAACATGGCCCACAAGGCCCAGTATCGCCCATCGCCCAGAAATTATCTTTTTCGCCAAAGCGGTAAATATGGCTCTCATCAATCACATAAGCCTTCCACAGCTCATAAGCTTCATCGTCTTTTTCATATACACTTACATAAAGACGCTCTTTTGGCAGTTTTAGCACGCCAGTTACGAACTCCCACGCATAGCCTATTGCTTCTTTTTTGAAATACTCGCCAAAGCTAAAATTTCCTAGCATCTCAAAAAAAGTATGGTGGCGTGCGGTGTAGCCTACATTATCTAAGTCATTATGCTTGCCACCAGCTCTTATGCAGGTTTGACAGCTAGTGCGTATGGGTGGAATAGGGCGAGGCACAGCACCTGTAAAAATGCTCTTAAATGGCACCATACCAGCGTTTGTAAATAGCAAAGTCGCATCATCAGGCACCAGCGGCGCACTCTCTATTACTTCATGCCCAAGATTTTTAAAATACTTTAAATATTCAGCTCTTACATCCATTTTGTAATCCTAAAAATAAATTTTAACCGCCGATTATAGCACAATAAACTTGAATTCCTACAAGAAATTAGTAAAAATATTCTAGGAATTCTAGATTTAGAAAATAAAATTTTTATTTTTATGGCAAAAGACTTGATTTTTAAACTAAAAGCTTGTAGAATTATCGCATTTGATTTTTTTGGAGCCAGCTATGAAATATACTTTTATATTGATTTTTGCGCTAATATTTAGTGCTTGTAGCACTTTTAATAAAAAAGACGACGCACTTTTTAATCTCACGCCTAGTGAGTGGTTTGCGCAGATTTTAAGTGATATCCGTGATAAAAACCTAGATAACGCTGATGAACACTATATCAGCTTTGCAAGCGAGCATATAAACTCTGATTATCTACCTCAAACTGTGCTTATCCTCTCAGCTGCTCACACCGCAGAGGAGCGCTATACTATGGCAAACTTCTACCTTGATGAGTATATCAAGCGTTTTGGTGATACGCAGGGCATTGAGTATGCGAAATTTCTTAAAATCAAAGCAAATTTTGATAGCTTTGCTAAGCCAAATCGCAATCAAACTTTGATGCTAAAAAGCATTGATGAGATTAGTGAATTTCTAGCTCAGTATCCAAACTCGCAGTATCGCCCACTTATAGAGACTATGCTAGCAAAACTTCATCTTGCGCAGACTTATTTACACGAAGAAATCGCTAGTCTATACGAGCGCAGAGGCAGAGAAGATAGCGCACAGATCTACCGTGATAGGCTAGAGCAAGGCGGCATAGGCACAGATGATTTTGTGCGTCCAACCTTGCCTTGGTATATGCGTCCATTTGAATAGGGGGGAAAGCGTGGAAATAACTAGTAATTCTCAGGTTTTGCCTGTACTTGTAGAAAGTGATCTTTTTTTATATCCTTTTATGATCACGCCAATTTTTCTCTCATCAAAAGACGAGCTTGAGCTTGTTGAGCTTGCGATGAAAAAAGACATGCAAATAGCCATCATGCCAAGCAAAAACAACCAAGCAAGTGGCTTTGATGGTTGTTATAAAGCAGGTGTGGTAGGCAATATCTTGCGCCGTAGCACTATGCCAGATGGCAAGATAAAAATACTATTTCAAGGCGAAAAAAAGGCTAGAATCTGCGAGATAATCAGCCAAAAACCTATGCTAGCAAGCTTGGAGACTCTAAACATACAAATCCCAAATGAGCAAAAATGTGAAGCCTTGCTAGGAATTTTAAAAGAAAAAATTAAAGCCCTTGGCAAAGTCTCTCAGGCAATCAGCGATGATTTGCTCCGCACTATCAATGATAGCAGTGATTTAGAGCGCATTTGTGATATTGTTTGTTCGGCTTTGAAGCTAAAAAAAGAGTTAGCATATAACTTTTTTATAGTAACAAATATAGAAGAAAAAGTTATAAAAATCAGCGATTATATAGATGGCGAGATAGAAGCTAGCAAACTACAAAAAGAAATAAAATCAAAAGTTCATAGCAGGATTGATAAGGTAAATAAAGAATATTTCTTAAAAGAGCAATTAAAAGAAATACAAAGAGAACTAGGCAGTGATACTAACCGTGATGAAGAGCTTGAAGAGTATAGAAAACGCTTAGCAAAGAAAAAAGATTTTATGGGCGAAGATGCTTATAAAGAAATAAATAAGCAAATCGAGCGTCTTTCACGCATGCATCCTGATGGCAGCGAGGCGAGCATGACGCAAGGATATCTAGACTGGGCTTTGGATGTGCCCTTTGAAAAGCTAAGCCACGCTGATCTTAGCGTAAATATGGTAGCTACGCAGCTTGACCGCGATCATTATGGGCTAAAAAAGCCAAAAGAGCGTATTATAGAGTATTTTGCTCTAAGAGAACTGCTAGAAAAAAGAAAGTGCGAAAGCAAGGCAAACAAAGGCACTATTCTTTGCTTTGTAGGACCTCCAGGCGTGGGAAAAACTAGCCTAGCAAATAGCATTTCAAAGGCACTAAAACGCAAGCTAGTCCGCATAGCACTAGGAGGCTTAGAGGATGTAAATGAGCTTCGTGGTCACCGCAGAACCTACATCGGCGCAATGCCAGGTCGCATAGTCCAAGGGCTGATTGAAGCAAAGACTATGAATCCAGTAGTAGTGCTTGATGAGATTGACAAGCTTGCTAGATCGTATCGTGGTGATCCAACTGCGGTTTTGCTTGAAATCCTAGACCCAGAGCAAAATAGCAAGTTTAGAGATTATTATCTAAACTTTAATATTGACTTAGCTAAAATCGTTTTTATAGCCACCGCAAACGAAGTAGCGCCGATACCTGCGCCACTTAGGGATAGAATGGAGTTTATCCAGCTAAATAGCTACACTCCACAAGAAAAAATGGAGATTTTCAAAAAATACTTGCTACCTGGGGAGCTAGAAAATCACGGCCTAAAAGCTAGCGAAATAAACATAAGCAAAGCGGCTGTGCAGATGCTAATAGAAGAATACACCCGTGAGAGCGGAGTGCGAAATCTGCGCCGCCAAACTGCAAATATCTTGCGCAAATCAGCCCTAAAAATCCTAGAAAACGGCGATCAAAAAGGCTATAAAATAAACATAACGCCAAAAAATCTAGGCGAGTTTTTAGATAAAAAAGTCTATGAAATAAACCCAGCACCTAAAAGCGATAAAGTAGGCATCGTAAATGGTCTAGCGTGGACTAGTGTAGGTGGCGATGTGCTACGCATAGAAGCAATTCGCATAAAAGGCAGCGGCAAGCTAGAAATCACAGGTCAGCTAGGCGATGTGATGAAAGAAAGTGCGCAAATTGCTAGATCGCTAATCAAAACGCTAATTGATTCAGGTAAGCTAAAAGTGCCAAAAGAGCTTATAAGAAATGACAAAGAGGGTAAACCTATGCCTGTATATGATAGCTATGATTTGCACATCCATGTCCCAGAAGGCGCCACGCCAAAAGATGGCCCAAGTGCTGGAATTACAATGAGCACGGCTATTGCTAGTATTTTTAGTAACAAAAGCGTTCGCCACGATGTGGCAATGACAGGCGAAATAACGCTAAGTGGTGAAGTGCTACCAATCGGTGGGCTAAAAGAAAAGCTAATCGCAGCTTTTAAAGCCAAAATCAAAACAGCGCTAATACCTGCTAAAAACTACGAGCGAGATCTAGTAGATATCCCTGATGAAGTAAAAAACGGCATGGAGATCATAGCAGTAAATACCATCTCTGATGTGCTAAAACATGCTTTAAATAAATAGAGAATTCTAGAATTCTCTAGATTTTTTAGGGAATTCTAGAATTATTTTATAAAAAAATCTAGAATTCCCTAGATTTTTATTCTTTTTCAATGTATTTTAAGCTTATTTTTATATAATTTCAGTCTTTTTTAAATTTTTTCAAGAAAGGATTTTGCGTGCCTACTATCAATCAATTAGTTCGCAAAGAGCGCAAAAAAGTGATTAGCAAGAGCAAATCACCTGCGCTAAAAGAGTGTCCGCAAAGACGTGGAGTTTGTACTCGTGTATATACAACTACACCTAAAAAACCAAACTCAGCGCTTCGTAAAGTTGCCAAAGTTCGCTTAACAAGCGGATTTGAGGTTATTAGCTACATTGGTGGTGAGGGACACAACCTACAAGAGCACAGCATCGTGCTAGTTCGTGGCGGTCGTGTTAAGGACTTACCAGGTGTTAAATACCATATCGTTCGCGGTGCTTTGGATACTGCTGGTGTTGCTAAAAGAACAGTTTCTCGCTCTAAATACGGTGCAAAAAGACCAAAAGAGGGTGCAGCGAAAAAATAATCTAGAATTCTTTGGAATTCTAGTTTTAAAGTTGCCGCAAAGTGCGGTTATATTGTCAAATAATCTACTCAGACGCAGACTGCTAAGACTATCAAGTGTGCTTTTCGCAGCCTGAGTAAAATTACAAAAATTTGAAGGAAAAACAATGAGAAGAAGAAAAGCTCCCGTTAGGGAAGTAATGCCTGATCCAGTTTATTCAAGCAAGATCATTACAAAATTTATCAACTCACTTATGTATGATGGCAAAAAATCAGTTGCCACAGAAATCATGTATGGTGCTCTAAAAGCAATCGAGAGCAAGAATAAAGAAGTAAAAGGCATAGATGTCTTTAACGACGCTATAGACAATGTAAAACCAGTAATGGAAGTAAAATCACGCCGTGTGGGTGGTGCTACTTACCAAGTTCCAGTAGAAGTTCGCCCAGCACGTCAACAAGCGCTTGCAATCCGCTGGATCATCAGCTTCGCACGCAAAAGAAGCGAGCACACAATGATAGAAAAACTAGCTGGCGAGCTACTAGATGCTGCAAACTCTCGTGGTTCAGCATTTAAGAAAAAAGAAGACACTTACAAAATGGCAGAGGCAAACAAAGCCTTCGCTCACTACCGCTGGTAATAGGGGGAGAAAATGGCTAGACAAACTCCACTTAACCGTGTTAGAAACATCGGTATCGCAGCTCACATCGACGCTGGTAAAACAACTACTAGTGAGCGTATATTATTTTTCACAGGCGTTAGCCACAAAATAGGCGAGGTTCACGAAGGTGCTGCTACTATGGACTGGATGGAACAAGAGCGTGAGCGTGGTATTACTATCACATCTGCTGCTACAACTTGTTTTTGGAAAGATCATCAAATAAATCTTATTGACACCCCAGGACACGTTGATTTTACTATTGAAGTTGAGCGTTCTATGCGTGTGCTTGATGGTGCTGTGGCTGTATTTTGCGCTGTTGGTGGTGTTCAACCACAAAGCGAGACCGTTTGGCGCCAAGCTAACAAATACGGTGTTCCACGCATGGTATTTGTAAACAAAATGGATAGAACCGGTGCAAACTTCTTTGGTGTAGAACAACAAATCAAAGACCGTCTAAAAGCTAATCCAGTTCCAATTCAAATCCCAATCGGTGCAGAAGATACTTTTAAAGGTGTAGTTGACCTTGTAACTATGAAAGCGCTTACTTGGGACGATGCAAAAGGTCCAAGCTTGCCAGATATCGGTGAAATCCCAGCTGAACTAAAAGACAAAGCTGAAGAATATAGAGCAAAAATGATCGAAGCTATAGCTGAGACTGATGATGCTTTGATGGAGAAGTTTTTTGCTGGTGAGGAACTAAGCGAAGATGAGATCAAAAAAGGTATCAAAAAAGGCTGCCTAAGCATGGCTATCATTCCTATGCTATGCGGAACTGCGTTTAAAAATAAAGGTGTTCAACCACTGCTTGATGCTGTTATTGACTACCTACCAGCACCGGACGAAGTTGCTGAGATAAAAGGCGTTTATGACGATGGTAGCGAAGTAAGCGTAGCAAATAGCGATGATGGCGAGTTTGCTGGACTTGCGTTTAAGATTATGACTGACCCATTTGTTGGTCAGCTTACTTTTGTTCGTGTATATCGTGGCTGCTTGGAGAGTGGAAGCTATGTATATAACAGCGTAAAAGGCAAAAAAGAGCGTATAGGCCGTCTGCTTAGAATGCACTCAAACAAACGCGAAGAAGTAAAAGAAATCTACGCTGGTGAAATCGGCGCAGTTGTAGGCCTAAAAGATACCTTCACAGGTGATACTCTAACTGGCGAAAAAGACCATGTAATCCTAGAAAAAATGGACTTTCCAGATCCGGTTATCAGCGTAGCTGTTGAGCCAAAAACAAAAGCTGACCAAGAAAAAATGGGCTTAGCTCTACAAAAACTAGCGCAAGAAGACCCATCATTTAGAGTTAGTACTGATGAAGAAAGTGGTCAAACAATCATCTCTGGTATGGGTGAGCTACACCTTGAGATCATCGTTGATCGTATGCTAAGAGAGTTTAAGGTTGAAGCAGAGGTAGGTCAACCTCAAGTTGCTTACCGCGAGACTATTAAATCAGCAGTTGAGCAAGAATACAAATACGCAAAACAATCTGGTGGTCGTGGTCAATACGGACATGTGTTCTTGCGTATAGAGCCAGTTGAGGCTGGTAGCGGCTTTACTTTTGTAAACGACATCAAAGGTGGTGTTGTACCAAAAGAATATATCCCAGCAGTAGAAAAAGGCTGCCAAGAGGCACTTCAAAATGGTATTTTGGCAGGATATCCTGTTGAAGATGTGAAAATCACACTATTTGATGGTTCTTACCACGAAGTTGATAGCTCTGAAATGGCATTTAAGCTTGCTGCGTCAATGGGCTTTAAAGAAGGTGCAAAAAAAGCAAATCCAGCTATCCTAGAGCCTATGATGAAAGTTGAAGTAGAAACTCCAGAAGAGTATATGGGTGATGTTATCGGCGATCTTAATAAACGCCGTGGCCAAGTAAACTCAATGGATGAAAGAAGCGGTAACAAAATCGTTACAGCCTTCTGCCCACTTTCACAAATGTTTGGCTACTCTACTGACCTTCGCAGCCAAACTCAAGGCCGTGCTACTTACTCAATGGAGTTTGACCATTATGAGGAAGTTCCACGCAATGTGGCTGATGAGATTATCAAAAGTCGCAATGGCTAATTACCAAGCTTTTTAGCTCAGAGTATAGGGAATTCTAAATTCTAGAATTCCCTTTTGTCCTCGTAGCTCAGCTGGATAGAGCGCAGAATTCCTAATTCTGAGGCCACAGGTTCAAACCCTGTCGGGGATACCACGATACAATATTTTTAAGACTTCTTTTTATTTTGCAAGGATTATTATGAAATACGCAGTTATTTTTGGTGCACAAAGCTGGGAGCATGAAATCAGCATTGTTTCAGCTGTGGTTATGAAAAAAGTGCTAAACGCCGAGCTTTGTTTTATTTTTATTAGCCCCGAGCGTGAGTTTTATGAGATTGCGCCAAGCGATATGAAAGCTGTGTATTTTGCCACTGGCAAGTATAAAAAAGCCAAGCGTTTGATGATTACCACAGGCGGCTTTGGCAAGCACTCGCTAACTGGCTTTAAAAAGCTTGATGTGGATTGCTATATCAATCTCGTTCATGGTATGGACGGCGAGGATGGTAAGCTAGCTGGAATTCTAGAATTCTACGGTATTAATTTCATCGGTCCTAGATTAGAGGCATCTGTGATGAGCTTTAATAAAGTTCTTACCAAAAAACTCTGCGAGCTTTGCGCTGTGCCTAGTCTGCCTTACGAAGTGCTAAAAAGAGGGGGTAATCTAAGCCTTAGCCTGCCTGCGATTTTAAAGCCAGCAAGGCTGGGTTCTAGCATAGGCGTACAAATCGTGCGCGAACCTAGCGAGCTAGAATACGCCTGCGATGTGGGATTTGAGTTTGATGATACCTTGCTAGCTGAGCCTTTTATAGAGGGCATTAGAGAGTTTAATCTAGCTGGCTTTAAGGCTGAAGGTGAGTTTCATTTTAGCATGATTGAAGAGCCTAAAAAAACAGCATTTTTAGACTTCGAGCAAAAATACCTTAGCTTTTCAGGAGAGAGTGGGAAGCGTAGCGCAGACATTGATGCTAACACACAAAGTGAGCTAAAAGACGCATTTAGGCGTATTTATGAGACTGGCGGC
Organism: Campylobacter magnus; assembly: GCF_028649595.1. Taxonomy (NCBI): domain Bacteria; kingdom Pseudomonadati; phylum Campylobacterota; class Epsilonproteobacteria; order Campylobacterales; family Campylobacteraceae; genus Campylobacter; species Campylobacter magnus. Next base: position 446,509 of record NZ_JAQSLK010000001.1, on the reverse strand, counting down.
TTTGATGGTGCGCTTATAAGATGCGATTTTTTCTACCACGAGGGCAAGGTGTATCTAAATGAAATCAATCCAAATCCAGGCTCGCTGGCAAACTATCTTTTTGCTGATTTTACAGCCGAGATTGAGTGCTTAGCAAAGCACCTGCCAAAGCCAAAGCAAATCAAAGTAGAGTATAACTTTATAAATGAAATAAACGGCCAGAAAGGCAAAATGGGCTAGTTTTTTGGTGTTTTTAACTCTCTTTTGCTAGTTGTGTTTTTATTTACTTAGATTAGTAAAAACCTAGCAAAACTTTTTAAAACAAAACATCTAAAATTTAAATATCTAGATTTAGCGGTGTTAGCTTTGGTCTTTTTAAACTTGATAGTTCGTATGTAGTCTTGCGCCCATACTCACTGCTTAATTCTTTATTTGGTTTCCAAGTCAATTTTAGAGCGAATTGAGCGTTGTTTTGGCTCTTTTTGTTTTTTTATATTTTCGTAGTTAAACTTGTTTAAATAATGTCGCTGATTTAAGTATTTATTTTTTTTTGGTTTGATTTGCCAGAACCTAAGAAATTTAAAAAAGATAAAAATGCTAAAAAGCATGAAATAACAGGCTTTAAAAAGCTAACAAAGTTATGAAAATAAATGGTGCGATCAGCGAGACTCGAACTCGCACAGGCTTAGCCCACTACCCCCTCAAGATAGCGTGTCTACCAATTCCACCATGATCGCAAGCTAGGGAATTCTAGAATTCCTAAGTAGTAAATTTTTAAATTAGAGAATTCTAGAATTCCTAGTAAAAATCTAGAATTCCCCAAGCGGCTGTGGCGCTAGTGTGGCTGGGGCGAGCTAAAGGTAGAATATATAATTCACCTAAGCTCGCCCCAGCCGCAATAGTGCCGCAATAAGAGCCGCTTTTAATCAAAATCCTATAGGAATGGATTTGCGTAAAGTGCGATTAGCGCAATAACAAGTGTATAAATAACTTGCGCCTCGATCATCGCAAGAGCAATGAACATTGTAGTAAGAAGCTTGCTGCCAAGGCCTGGATTTCTAGCTGTTCCTAGGATAGTAGCTGCTGCTGTATGACCCATACCAACAGCACCACCAAGAGCGGCAATTCCTAGACCAACGCCTGCTGCAAGCACTGAGAATGCTTGAATCGTAGCTGTGGCATCGCCCTCAGCACCAAATGCGAAACTAGCAAAAGCTAGAGCAAGAAGAATAATTTTCTTCATAAGAAGTCCTTTAAAAATATATTTGCGCTTAGTTCGGATAAATTCCCTACTTAGAAACGCTGACAAAATTGTAGCAAAAAATTTGCTGTTTTTTTGCAAAAATTTATAAAAATTTTAAAATTTTAACTAAAATATTAGCAAATATCTAGAATTTTACTAAAAGTGTGAAAAATCGTAACACTCCATAAAAAATTCTTGCTATTTTTTTATAATTTACTAAATATTTTTATAAAATTCAAGCACGGCAATTTTTTTTAAGGAGGGTTTATGCAAGAAGCAAATGTTTCTTGGCTGAGTTTTGGGATCTGTCTTATCCCTATAATCGTGTTTTTCGCCTCGCTCGTGTGGTTTAAGCTTCAAGGCTGGCTAGCTGCTGCTTTGACAGTTTTTATCGCTACTTTGATTGCGATTTTTTACAACGATATTACGCTTGCACGCTCATTTGCTCTATTTTTAGAGGGCTTTTTAAAAGGCATGTGGCCGATTGCGTGGATTATTATCGCTGCGATTTTCCTATACAAATTAAGCGATAAAAGTGGCTATTTTGCGATTTTAAAGCATAGTGTTATTAGCATCACGCCAGATCATCGCATCCAAGTTATTTTGATAGCATTTTGTTTTGGTTCGTTTTTAGAAGGAGCCATCGGCTTTGGTGGTCCTGTGGCTATTACTGCTGCGCTGCTTGTAGGGCTTGGAATTCGTCCTTTATACGCAGCAGGTCTTTGTATGATAGCAAATACCGCGCCTGTTGTGTGGGGTGCGGTGGGAATTCCTATCATCGCTATGGCTCAAAGCGTAGCAAACATCTCAAATACTGATCAAAACCTAATCTCAGCAATGGTAGGACGCATGATAGTGCCTATTACACTTTTTGTTCCATTTTTTATCGTGTTTTTGATGGATGGATTTAAAGGCGTTAAGCAGACTTTCCCGGCAGTAGCAGTAGCTACTTTTAGCTTTGCTATTACGCAGTTTATCAGCTCAAACTACATCGGCGCAGAATTACCTGATATTCTTTCTGCTGTGGTTTCACTGGTGGTTACTACTATTTTCTTAAAGTTTTGGAAACCAAGTGAGATTTTTAGAGTTGATGGTAACGAAGTTGATAATGGCGAGCAAATCAGTGCAAAAGAAACGCTTATTGCTTGGGCTCCGTTTTTAACACTAATTATAACTGTGGTTATCTGGCAGATACCAGCATTTAAGGCTTTGTTCGCACCAGGTGGAGCTTTACACTACACAAATATTATATTTAGCATTGCTCCTGGTGGAAACTCTGAAATCGCTACAAAATGGACGCTTGATCTATTTAAAAGCGCAGGCACAGCGATCTTGCTAGCTGGCGTGATAACTGCTATTATGCTACTTTTGCAGCGCAAAATTGGCATGAAAACCGTGTGGGGCGCAGCTGGTGAGACTTTAAATGATATGAAAATCCCAGTGCTAACAATAGGTCTAGTTGTGGCTTATGCTAGCATAGCAGGTGGTAGCGGACAGGCTAAGATTCTAGGCACCTGCCTAGCGCAAACTGGCGATGCATTTGCGTTTTTTAGCCCGATTATCGGCTGGCTAGGTGTGTTCTTAACAGGTTCTGATACTAGCTCAAACTTGCTATTTGGCGCACTTCAAGTAGAAGCTGCTAAGGTTATCATGGCTGCTCCAAATGCTGCTGTAAAAGAAGGTCTTGATACCTTGTTCCTAGCTGCAAATAGCTTTGGTGGCGTTGTTGGTAAGATGATTAGCCCGCAAAGCATAGCTATTGCCTGCGCAGCAGTTGGACTAGTGGGCAAAGAGAGTGATTTATTTAAATTTACTATCAAATACTCGGTTGCCTTTGTGATTTTCTGCGGTGCTTTGACTTGGGTTTATGCTCATTATTTATACAGCTGGATACCACTAGCTGGGTAGATTTTGCTAGGAATTCTAGAGCTTGAAAATTCTAGAATTCTAGAGTTTATTTTTCTAGGGAATTCTAGAATTCTAGCGTTTATTTTTCTAGGGAATTCTAGAATTCTAGAATTCTAGTGTTTATTTTTCTAAGTAAATCTAGAATTCCCTAGAGATTTTATCTAAAAACTTTGCCGTAATTTTAGGAAATTATTGCTAAAATCACGGGAGAATTTTAATCAAAGGTTAGGGATGAAAGTTTATCTATATAGCACTTGTCTTGGACAAGCCACACTTGGTGCCTCGGCTGTGAGTGCTGCTAAGCTACTTACTCGCTGTGGCGCTCAGGTTGTATATAAAAAAGACCAGACTTGCTGTGGTCAGCCTGCTTTTAATACAGGATATTTTGACGAGGCAAAAGAAGTTGCGCTTTATAATATAAGCCTTTTTGGCGATGGAGATGAGCCGATTTTAGTAGCGGCTGGCTCATGCGCTGGTATGATGGGGCATGATTATATAGAGCTTTTTAAAGGTAGCGAGCATGAAGAAAAAGCTAGAAACTTTGCTTCTCGCTGTAAAGAAGTAAGTAGCTTTTTAAACGAGCATTTAGAGCTTGTCGATAAAGGCGAGCCTGTAAAGGTCAGCTGGCACTCAAACTGCCACGCCCTGCGCATAGCAAAAAGCGTAGAAGCTAGCAAAAGCCTGCTAAGAAAACTCTCAAATGTAGAACTAATCGAGCTTGAGCGTGAAGAAGAGTGCTGTGGATTTGGCGGGACTTTTAGTATAAAAGAACCAGAAATCTCAAACGCAATGGCACTAGCAAAAATCGCTGATATCAAAAAAACCGGTGTAAAATACCTAATCAGCGGCGATGGCGGCTGTCTTTTAAACATAAATGGCACGCTAAGACGCAATAATGAAGATATAAAATGCATTCATTTATACGACTTTTTGCTTGCTAGATTAGAAGGGCAGAGTATAGATGATAAAGGAGTTAGCGATGAGCGCAAATAATGAGCTAATACAAGAAAAACTAAATGATGCGCAAATGCGCGCTAACCTTGATAGCGCAATGCACACCTTACAGCGTAACCGCAAAAATCTAATCGCAGCAAACTTCACAAATTGGCAAGAGCTAAGAGAGAGAGGCAAAAATGTCAAGCAAAATGCGCTAAATAGCCTAGGTGAGCGTGTTGAAGAGTTTGTTAGCAATGCTAGCGCAAATGGCTTTAAGGTTCATTTTGCCGCAAATGGTGATGAGGCTTGTGCTATTATCCTTGATCTAATGGAGTCAAATGGCATAGATACCATACTAAAAGGCAAATCTATGGCTAGCGAGGAAATAGGGCTAAATCATTATCTCCAAAAGCACGGACTAAGGCCGCTTGAGACTGATCTTGGAGAGGTTATTATCCAGCTGCTTGATGAAGCACCTGTGCATATCGTAGTGCCTGCAATTCACAAAAACCGCTATGAAGTAGGCGAGATTTTTGCTAAAAGCTGGGGCGTACAAAAAGAAAGCGAACCAGAAAAGCTAAATGAAATCGCAAGAACTAAGATGAGAGCTGAGTTTAAAAAGCTTCAAATGGGACTAAGTGGCGTGAATTTCGCCCTTAGTAAAGAAGGAGCGATCTGGCTTATAGAAAATGAGGGCAATGGCAGGATGAGTACCACTATGCCCGATATTCATGTAGCAATCTGCGGACTTGAAAAAGTAGTTGAGAGCATAGAAGACGCAGCTACCATTGATACCTTGCTTTGTCCAAGTGCTACTGGGCAATTTATCTCAAACTATAATAACATAATCAGTGGCCCTAGAAGAGAGGGCGAAAAAGATGGCCCAAAAGAATGCCACATCATCATGCTAGATAACGGCAGAAGCGATATGCTCTCTCATCCTGAGTTTAGCGAGGCACTGCGATGCATTCGCTGTGGGGCTTGTATGAACTTTTGTCCAGTGTATGAAAAAATCGGCGGCCACAGCTACCGCGCTACTTATCCAGGACCTATTGGAGAGGTTATTAGCCCTCAGCTTTTTGGTATGGATAAATACGGTGATATTACTGATCTTTGCTCGCTTTGTGGGCGTTGCTCTGAGGTTTGTCCTGTAAAAATACCTCTAGCTGATCTCATACGCAAACTGCGCCGCGAAAGAGCAAATCCATCTAAAAGCACTCTAAAAACAAAAGCCAAGCCAAAAATGGCGCAAAATATCGCCTTTAAAGGCTTTGCTAGCTTAGCTACTTCTGGGGCAAAATGGCGCTTTATGATCTCATTAGCTCACAAAATGCACTCTTTTGTGCCAAAAATGAGCTTTGTGCCTATGCTAAAAGCGTGGAGCAAATACAAAGAACTACCTAGTCTAAAATACGACCTAGACGCAAATATCAAAAAAGTTGAGGGGGTGATTTATGAGTAAAGCAGAGATTTTTAATGCGTTAAAAAATGGAGCTAAACACGAGACGCTTTTTAGCGGTGCGACCCCTGATCCAAAAGAGTTTATTGTGGGTGCTGATAGTGATATTGTAGCTGAGTTTATCGCAAGGGCAAGTGCGAATAAAAGTATCATTATAGAAAGTAGCGAACAAAGGCTAAAAGATAGCATAAATGAAATCATCGCCAAAGAAAATGCTAAAAATCTCATCTATCCCCAAAATCTAGCTTCTCTTGCCAGTGAGCTTGAAATAGAGAGTAAATTTGCCTTTGATAATGATATAGAGAGCTTTAAAGAGCGTATATTTGACTATGATATCAGCGTGATAAATGCTCGTGGTGGGGTATCAAGCCACGGTGTAACTTGCGTAAGTAGTGCCGATGCACCTAGACTACTTAGCCTTGCGCCAAAGATTTGCGTGGCTATTTTAAAGCGTGAGAATATAGTAAAATCACTAAGCGAACAACTAAATAAAATCAAAGCAGAAGATGGCAGGCTGCCTACAAATGTGGTCTTTATCTCAGGGCCAAGCAGAACTAGCGATATAGAACTTCAGCTTGTCCTTGGAGTGCATGGCTCACAGATTTTTTATGTAGTTTTAGTGTAGTTTTTTGAGCGTGGCTTGTATGAGTTACGCTCTAGATATAAGAAATTCTAGATTTATTTAAAAAAATGCTGTGAATTTAAAAAATAAGGCAAAAAATCTAGAATTCCCAGTACAGGAATTCTAGATTTTTATTTAAAATAAGAGCTTATTTATCTCTTAGACCAAGTTCGCTAACTACTTTTGCGTAAGTGTCGTATTTAGTAGCTTTTAGGTAGCGAAGTAGGCGTTTTCTTTGACCTACTAGTTTAAGTAGACCTAAGCGAGAGCTAAAATCTTTTTTGTTGATTTTAAGGTGCTCTGTAAGCTCACTAATGCGAGCAGTAAGTAGTGCGATTTGAACCTCGGTAGAACCGGTGTCACCTGATTTTCTAGCGAATTTTGCGATAATTTGCGATTTTTTCGCCGTATCCAAAGCCATAGTAGCCTCCTGATAGGTAATATATTTTCGTAAAACGAAGTCGGCATTTTAGCAAAAATTTCAAAATTTCAGCTTAAATTTTTAAAATTTTCAAGTGCTTTTAACCTTATTGTGCTAAAATCTCGCTTTTAATTATAAGGATAAAATATGCTTTTTACCAGAGCTAGTGAGTATGCACTATTAGCAAGTATTTATTTGCGTGATAAAACTGAACCAAAAGATGTAGGGCAAATCGCAGAGGAACTTGATATTTCAAAGTCCTTTCTAGCAAAGATTTTACAATGCTTAGCGCGCGATGGAATTTTGAATTCCACAAAAGGCGCAAATGGAGGTTTTTGCCTAGCAAAAGATGCAAATGAGATAAAAATAACAAGTATCATCAAATCAGCTGAAAAGCACGATGCAAGCGTTTTTCTCTGCTCAGGTGATCTTAAAGACTGCCCTAGAGGCATAGCACAAAGCTGTGATGTTTGGCATCTTTTTGCCTCGCTTCAAGCTGTGGTGGATAATTTTTTAGACACTATTACCTTAGCTAATCTTGGATGCAAAGAGAATAAAGAAAATAATGCCTAAAAAACAATCAATTTTACAACTCATCGCTCCATATCTAGCGCCTATTTTGGCGCCTGTTATGAAAAGCAAGAGTCTTACTATTGTTTTTGTTATTATGGCGATTTTGACAATTATCATTGTGCCTTTGCCTACGGCGGTGCTAGACTTTTTTTTGGCACTTTCAATCTCGCTTTCTGTGCTTATTATCCTAATTGCAGTTTATATACCAAAGCCAACTGATCTTAGCACCTTTCCGACGCTAGTGCTTATTATCACGCTATTTAGGCTGTCTTTAAATATCGCTACAACCAGAATGATTTTAAGCAATGGACAAAACGGCCCAAGCGCTGTAAGTGAGATCATCGCTAGCTTTGGCGAGTTTGTGGTGGGTGGAAATTTCGTTATAGGCGTTATTATCTTTTGTATTTTGGTGCTTATAAACTTTATGGTTGTAACCAAAGGCTCAACGCGTGTAAGTGAGGTTCAAGCTCGCTTTACGCTTGATGCGATGCCTGGTAAGCAAATGGCAATAGATGCTGATCTAAACTCAGGGCTAATCGATGAGGCCACTGCTCGCAAACGCCGCCAAGATATACAAAGCGAAGCTGCGTTTTATGGAGCGATGGATGGATCTTCTAAGTTTATAAAAGGTGACGCTGTAGCTGGTATTATCATTACAATAGTAAATATCATCGGTGGCTTTGCTATAGGCGTGTTTCAGCATGGCATGGCAGCAAGTGACGCAGCTAGCACATACACAATCCTAACCATCGGCGATGGCCTTGTAAGCCAAATACCAGGACTTATAACATCAACTGCTACTGCCATCATCATCACTCGCTCAAGCGGTGGTGGCGATGATGAGAAAAACTTCGCAGAAGGCGTGGTTGATCAGCTTTTTGGCGAGAGTAGGACGCTATTTATCGTGGGCGGAATTCTCTTTTTGTTTGCCCTTGTGCCAGGTCTACCTACGCTCTCACTTGGTTTTATGGGTTTGGTGTTTTTAGGTATAGGTTTTGTGATTTATAAAAGCCAAAATGGTGGCTTTGAGATGCTAAATGCCTTTAAGGCAAAAGTTAGCCCACCAAGTGCTGGTGGGACAAAACCAGGTGCTACGCCAGATAGTAGCGCAGCCGCATCAGCTGCTAAGCCAAAGAAAAGTGATGAGCAAATAGCAAAAGAAGAACAAAGTAAAATCGATGATATACTAAAAATAGAGATTTTAGAACTTGATCTAGGCTATGGTCTACTAAAACTTGCTGAGAGTGAGATAATAGAGAGAATTCGTGGTATGCGCAGAAATATCGCTAGCGCATTAGGCTTTATCATGCCAAAAATCCGCATCCGTGATAACCTAAGCTTGCCGCCAAATGATTATATATTCAAGCTAAAAGGCGTGCCTATTGGCTCTGGGCAGATTTATCCTGATAAGTTTTTGGCTATGGATAGTGGCTATGTGAGCGCAAATATAGATGGAATTCCTACAAAAGAGCCAGCCTTTGGCCTTGATGCGCTGTGGATAGATAGCAAAAGCAAAGAAGATGCTATTTTAAATGGCTACACTGTGGTTGATCCAGCCAGTGTGATTAGCACGCATATGAGTGAGCTAATCAAACAAAACGCAAGCGAGCTTTTAACCAAACAAGAGACGCAAAATCTGCTTGATAGACTAAAGACTGATTATCCAGTAGTTGTAGAAGAAGCAATGAAAAGCTGTGATGTGGGACTTGTGTATAATGTCCTCCAGCTTCTGCTAAAAGATAATATACCTATAAAAGATATGCTAAGTATAGTTGATGCAATTGATAGCCTAACCAAGCGAAATATCAAAGATGCTGAGATAATAAGCGAGCATGTGCGAAGTGCTCTAAGCCGTGTAATCACCGATCTATACAAAGACAGCAATGGCAAGCTAAACTTCTACATCCTAGAAGCTAGCGCACAGCAAAAGCTAGTTGAGAGCGTGACTTACAAAGACGGCAAGTATAAAATCGCAATAAGCGCAGCGCAAACAACAGCCCTAGTAAATGCTCTAAGGGTAGCAAAAGAGGCAAGACCGATGAGTGCTGAGGGCGAGATGGTGCTGTGCGTAGACCCTAGTATAAGGCGCTTTTTAAGCGATGCGAGCATAAACTTTAGCCTTGGAATTGTGGTGATTAGCTTTGCTGAGATTGCCAAAGGCTCGCAGTGGGAAACTCTTGGTATGATAGAAGTGCCAGGGTTATAAGGAATTCTAGATTTGTTTGAGGTTTTTTGTAGTTTTTTGTAAAGAATTCTAGAATTCCTAGACGGAATTTTGACGGAATTCTAGAATTTCTAGACGGAATTTTAGAATTCCCGCTAAAATAAAGATAAATTAAAGGATAAAAATGAAAATTATACATTTAAGCCACACGGATTTAGATGGCTACGGCTGTCAGTATGTAAGCAGATTTTTTCTTAGCAAGCGTTATGAGATGAGCTTTTATAACTCAAATTATGGTAAAGAGATTGAAGAAAAGTTTGATATGATCTTAGCTGAGATTGACAGCGGTAATGAAAAAGCCATGATAATAATTAGCGACCTTAATCTTACCCCAGCGCAGTGTGATAGCTTTGCTGCAGCTATTAGAGAGAGAAGCGGCGTAAAGCTAGTGCTGCTTGACCATCACATCACAGGTGAGGTTTGTGAGAGAGAAAATACGTGGTATTACCTTGATGATAGCCGCTGTGCGACTAAGATTTGCTATGATTTTTTTAGCGGTATTTTTGGGGGCAATGAAAGACTTAGCGCAATTGTTGATACTATAAATGCTGTTGATATCTGGCTGGATGATGATCCACGCTTTGAGCTTGGCAAGGTCTGCATGGGTGCGATTTCAAGCGCAAAAGAGATAAATAAAGTTATGTTTAATGTCCAGGGTATGAGCTATATTTTTTATATGATTGAGCGTTTTGGGGATTTTTGTGGGGTGGCAAATGGCCATATCGCCCTTGATGATGCGCTGCATAGCATAAAAAAGGACTTTTTTAGAAAAGGTAGCGACGATACTCTAAGCAATCTAGTCTCGCGCTATATGGTAGGGCTTCTAAGTGAGGCAAAGGATGAAATGAGCGTAGAATACAGAGGTCACAAAGGGCTAGTTAGCACAAACATAGGCGATGTCTCAGTTATCGGCAATGACTTTTTGATGGCAAATAGTGAGTATGATTTTTTTATCAATGTAACGAGCAAAAAGACGCTAAGCTTCCGTGGTAATGGCAAGGTAGATGTAAGCAAAATGGCAGCCGAGCTAGTAGGCGGGGGTGGTCATGCTAATGCTAGCGGTGGGTTTTTTGCTGGCTTTAGAGATGGATACGACTACGCAGAGATTAGAGCACAAATAGAAAATCTCATAAAAGAAAGAACAGGAGAATAAAATGAAAGATTATGAAAAAGAAGTTAGTCTTGAAGAGCTAAGCTACGAGCTTGATGTGATGCTTGAGGCAATGCTACTAAATGCTGGGGTTAAGCGAAATAAGCTTGAAGAGGCTTGCGAGCTGTATGTAGAAAACATAGATGATGTGCTTGCAAGCCTTGATAAGAGCGTGGACGGCGTAGATGAAATACTAGCTGTGGTAGAATACCTGCGTAAAAATCACGCCGAGCTTTTTGGCAAATAATCTGTGCTTTGGCTTAGTAAAATCTAGAATTCCTAGGTGTTTTTGTCTAGGAATTCTAGTTTTGGTTATGATTTTTCTTGGGAATTCTAGAATTCCTAAGAAATTTTTAGTGATTTTATAAAATTGCTTGGTCTTTTGTAGCTTAAAGTATGATTATTTAAGTCTTTTTAGAATTTTTTAGAATTGATAGTTTTTATATGTAGGAATTCTAAAATTTTTTTATTTGAACTTAGCTTATTGATATAATTTTTGCTAAAAGCTTTGATTGCCAAAAATGTACGCAAAGCTAGTGGTTTGCGAGCGTATTCTAGTTTTGCAAACAAATCACTCAAATCTGCTTTTTCTTGTAAAGTTAAGCTTGTCATATTCATCCCTAAAATCTATCAAGTTATTTAAAGGTCGTTATTTTAGTTTAATTTTCTTTAAACATTTATTAAATTTTACATAAAATTTTAAATATTTTTATATATAAAATAATTTTTTTTCTAAATACCCTTGACATTACTTCGCTCAAGTTGTATAATTCACTTAGCACTTGAAGTAGTAGAGTGCTAAAAAACTAAAAAAGCATAAAATGAAAATAGATAAAAGAGACATAATTTTACAAAGCATTATCCAAGCGTATCTAGAGCAAAACACTCCAGTAGGTAGCTCTGTTTTGGAGAGTAAAATCGCTGATATTTTCTCTCAAAACATACCAGCAAGCACGATAAGAGTGTATTTTAAGCGTCTTAGCGATGAGGGTGCTATCACTCAGCTTCACATAAGCGGTGGGCGAATTCCTACTTCGCTAGCGATGAAATACTACTGGCAAAACAATCTAGTCTCAGATGAAAATCTTAGCATTGATGATGATGAAGTGCTAAGTTTTTTGCTCTCTCGCTTTGATATTTATTGTATGATTTTTGGGGCGAATAATCCGCAATTTACCAAACTTCACAAAATAGATGATAAGTTTTTGCTACTTGAGCTTGAAAATGAAAGCTTTAGCATAACTTACTCGCCAAAGGTGGAGAAGTTTCTTAGCTCGCTGCTTGGCTCCAGCCTTGATGAGCTAGAGCTTGTCAGCATTCAAGTGGGGCTTTCTCAGCTAAGGGCTAAGATTAAAGAGTTTAAACGCTCTCTAATTTATTTTCAAGAAAATGAAAAAGTAGCTTTTAAGATGTTTGGTGATGAGCGTATAAAAATTGCGCTTGATCCTATTTTTGCTCGTTCATTTAAAAGTAAAATAGCCTTTGAGCCACTTTTTGATGATGGTTTTATGGGCTTTATGCAAAGTGTGAGCTTTTTGGGCAAGCCTGCTACTATGATTTGTGCAGGTAGCGTGTATAACGACTATGAGAAGTTTTTAAATACTATAAAGGAGGCTTCGTGAAAGAAGAAAACAAAGATGATTTAGTAAATTTTGACGCTCTAAAAGATGAGCAAAAAGAACAAAATCAGCCTGAGAACCAAGAAGTAGCACAAGATGATGCTAAGGCTTTGGCTATTGCTATGGAAGAGCTAGCAAATGTAAAAACAAAGCTGATCGAGGCTCACGCTGATTTTGAAAACATAAAAAAACGCCTTGAAAAGGAGAAAATCACAGCTGTAAATTTCGCAAATGAAAGCTTTGCTAGGGATTTACTTGGCGTGATTGATGCCCTTGAAATGGCGCTAAATACGCAAATTAGCGAAGAAAACGAGCAGGCAAAAAGCTTAAAAGAAGGCGTAAGCCTTACGATTGAGAGCTTTAAAGCTGCCCTTGCTAAGCACGGCGTAAAGATGATAGAAACTAGCGTTGGAGGCGAGTTTAACCCTGAAATTCACAATGCTATGAGCTATGTAGAAAGTGATAGCATAGCAAGTGGGTTTATAGCGCAAATCTATCAAAATGGCTATATGTATAATGAGCGTATTTTGCGCCCAGCGATGGTGCTAATAGCTAAGTAATAATTAGGGGCAAATTGTTATAGCGGACGAATTGCACCAAAATCACGGGCGGCACGCCTTGGGATGAATTTTGTATTCTATCTCTGCGGAGCACCGCCCACGCTTTTGGCACACTACGCCCACTATAAAATTTGCTAGGCGGAATTCTAAAATTTAGAATTCTCAAAACAATTAAATCGGTTCTAAGGTTTTGAGGTAAATTTCACTAAATACAGCGCAGGACTAGCCGTGGGATGCCGTAGCGGTAGCATTCAAGCAAATTTTCGCTGAATTTTTTTGCTTCGCAATCCGTTGGCTCAAGGCGATAGCCGCAGGAAAACAGCGAAAATTCGCTTGTAAGGTTTTGGGCTGCCCAAGCTGTATTTAGCGAAATTTACCCTAAAACTGAACCGACACAAAAAATAAAATTTTAAAAGGATAAACAATGGCAAAAGTAATAGGAATCGACCTAGGAACAACAAACTCATGCGTAAGCGTATATGAGAGAGGCGAGAGCAAAGTAATACCAAATAAAGAAGGTAAAAACACAACTCCAAGCGTAGTGGCTTTTACTGATAAAGGCGAGATTTTAGTAGGCGATACAGCAAAACGCCAAGCAGTAACAAACCCAGAAAAAACAATCTTTTCAATCAAGCGCATCATGGGTCTAATGATGAACGAAAAAAACGCACAAGAAGCAAAATCACGCTTGCCGTATCACATCACAGATAGAAATGGCGCATGCGCAGTAGAAATCGCAGGCAAAACCTACACCCCACAAGAAATTAGCGCAAAAGTGCTAATGAAGCTAAAAGAAGATGCTGAGGCGTATCTTGGCGAAAAGGTAGTAGATGCTGTTATTACCGTGCCAGCGTATTTTAACGACAGCCAAAGAAAAGCTACAAAAGAAGCAGGTACAATCGCTGGGCTTAATGTACTTCGCATCATAAACGAGCCAACAGCAGCTGCGCTTGCGTATGGACTAGATAAAAAAGAAGCTGAGAAAATCGTAGTTTATGACCTAGGTGGTGGAACCTTTGATGTAACTGTGCTAGAAACTGGCGATAATGTAGTAGAGGTGCTAGCAACTGGTGGTAATGCGTTTTTAGGTGGTGATGACTTTGATAATGCGCTAATTGACTTTTTGGTTAGTGAGTTTAAAAGCGAGAGCGGAATCGATCTAAAAGGCGATGTAATGGCTCTTCAACGTCTAAAAGAAGCCGCTGAAAATGCTAAAAAAGAGCTAAGCTCTGCTATGGAGACAAATATAAATCTACCTTTTATCACAGCTGATGCTACAGGTCCAAAGCACCTTACAAAGACTATTAGTAGAGCGAAGTTTGAAGGGCTTATAGAAAACTTCGTAAGCCAAACAATCAGCAAAATCAATGAAGTAGTAAAAGATGCAAATGTAAGCAAAAGCGATATAAAAGAAGTAGTAATGGTAGGCGGTTCAACTCGTGTGCCACTAGTTCAAGAAGAAGTAAAAAAAGCCTTTGGCAAAGAGCTAAATAAAAGCGTAAATCCTGATGAAGTAGTAGCAATCGGTGCTGCTATCCAAGGCGCTGTAATTAAAGGCGATGTAAAAGATGTACTTTTGCTTGATGTTACGCCACTTAGCCTTGGTATTGAGACGCTTGGTGGGGTTATGAGTAAGCTAATAGAAAAAGGCACTACAATCCCAACTAAAAAATCTCAAACCTTCTCAACCGCAGAAGATAACCAAAGTGCAGTTACTATAAATGTGCTTCAAGGCGAAAGAGAGTTTGCTAGGGATAATAAATCACTTGGAAATTTCAACTTAGAGGGCATTATGCCAGCACCGCGTGGCGTGCCACAAATCGAAGTAACCTTTGATATAGACGCAAATGGAATCTTAACCGTCTCAGCCAAAGACAAAGCTAGCGGCAAGGCGCAAAACATTACTATTTCAGGCTCAAGCGGTCTAAGCGAAGAAGAAATAAACAAAATGGTAAATGACGCAGAAGCCCACAAAGAAGAAGATAAAAAGCGCAAAGAAGCAGTAGAGGCTAGAAACGCAGCCGATAGTCTAGCTCATCAAACAGAAAAAAGCCTAGCCGAGCTTGGCGAGAAAATCGCTAGCGAAGATAGAGCAAAAATAGAGGGCGCATTAAATGATCTAAAAGATGTGCTAAAAGATGAGAGTGCTAGCAAAGAGCAAATTGATATAAAAGTAAAAGCTCTAAACGACGCTAGCCACAAGCTAGCAGAAGCTATGTATAAGCAACAAAACGAGGGCGCAAACTCTGGTGCTGATAACAAAAAGAAAAAAGACGATGATGTAATCGACGCTGAGGTAGAATAATAGCTTAGCATAAATCTTAGCATAAACCTTAGGGAATTCTAGATTATTTCTAGAATTCCCTTTTTTTATTTCACTATTTTTTTAAAATTTTTTAAAGCAATATAAAATCTAGAATTCCTTATCTTTAATCTACTCTTTTTTAATCTAGAAAATCTAGAATTCCTAGTGCATTTTAGGAATTCTAGATTTTTGCTACCTTTTAATCTAGGAATTCTAGATTTTCTTATAAAATTGATTAAGAATTCTAGAATTCCTAGAGCTTATAAAGATAAGATTAAAGATTATATTTGTAAGGTTTAAAAAAGGCTACTCTTAGGAAAATTCCTAAGAGTAGGGAGGCTTAAGCCCTAGCAAAATTAAGCATTAAGCAAAATAGCCATAAAGACCAGCTAGGATGTATCCTGCCACGCATGAGAAAAATACGCCAATTAGTCCTGGGAAGATAAAGCTGTGGTTAATAACATATTTGCCTATGTGTGTTGTGCCTGAGCGGTCAAACTGAATGCCAGCCAAATCGCTTGGGTAAGTAGGCAAGATATAATATCCATAGCAAGCAGGAGCAAATGCTAGGATAATCGCAGGGCTTACGCCGATTGCAAGTGCTAGTGGAACGAAAGCCACAAGCGCAGCTGCTTGGCTATTAACAAATTTTGAGATAAGCAGTAGCATAATAGCATAAGTCCATGGATGCTCTTTTACGATATCGCCTAGGACTGCTTTCATCATCGGAGTATGGACGCCAAACATAGTCTCAGCCATCCATGAAATACCAAATACCGCAACAAGCGCAATCATACCAGAGCGGAATACTTCGTTTTTGCTGATGTTAGCAGCGTTTGTGCCAGTTACGATAAGGATAATCGCACCTGCTAGAAGCATGAAGATTTGGATTACATGAACCATGCTAAGTTTGCTTGTGCTTTTTGTTTTGTTTGCTAGACTGATGTGAGAGTCTGGGTAGTTTTTAACAGATCCATCAGCCAAAGTGTAGTTTACACCATTATCATCTACGCTTAGAGTGGCTGTGCTGCCATCTTTGTTTGTGATAGTCATGCTTGAGATATTATCTGAGTAGTTTTTGATTTTACCACCAGCTACATTTACGCTAGCATCTACGCCGCCAACGCTGATTTTAGCGTCTTTTAGACTGATTTTTTCTACTACTTTATTTTCAGCTGTATTTGCGATGATTTCTACCACAGCAGCATCTTTTGTGGCTGGCCAGCTTGGGCGTAGGTTGCTCCAGTATCCTAGTATTGCTACTATTGCGATAGTTGCGAAGAATATCCACATCGCAGCCCAGCTCTTACCAGGTAGCTTTTTGTTAAGTAAAGTAGCGTTGTCATCAGCGCCGTAAATATATTTTCTTTGCTCAGGATCAGCTATTTTTGCTTGGAATTCTGGGTCTTTATCAAGGTCTTTTCCTCTAAACCAAGAGAAAATTCCCACACAAAGTACACCAAAATAAGTAGCTGGAATAGTGATTTTAAGTAGATCTACATAGCCATCAAAGCCAGCAAGCTTGCTATCAGCTGCTAGTAAAAACGCTGTAAGGCTCACAACTGCCACTGAAACAGGGCTAGCGATGATACCCATTTGCGCTGCGATTGTGCTAGCTGCCATTGGACGCTCTGGGCGGATATTGTTTTTGATAGCTATATCGTAGATAATAGGCAAAATCGTATAAACAACATGTCCAGTACCACAAAGTATAGTAAGTGTGCTAGTAACAAATGGAGCTAGTATGCTTACATATTTTGGATTGCGGCGGAGTATTCTCTCAGCGATTTGTAGCATAACATCCAAACCACCGCTTGATTGCAGTGTGGCAGATGCGACCACCACAGCTAGGATAACTAGCATAACATCGATTGCTGGTTTGCCAGGCTGAATGCCAAAACAAAAAACTAAAACCAAAAGTCCCACGCCACCAAGCATACCAAGGGCAACACCACCCTTTTTGGCACCATAGAACAAACAAATAAGCACGATGGCAAGCTGTATGATAAACTGCGTGCCTTCACTAAGATTCATTAAAAATTCCATGAATCATCCTTTCTGTATAATGTGTGTGGCTTAATTGTAGTTTAAATTACTTTACGAAATACTTAAAAGTTTAAAAAATTCAATTTTTATTAATTTTAGCTAAAAATTGCGAAAATTAGGGAACATTTTTTGCTAATTAACATCTAGAAATTTTTAAAACAAAGGTCTAGCATGCAAAAAAACAAAGAGTATTTTGGGGTAAAAAACAGGGCTATAGAGCTCTTTGAAGCGATTTTTGAGCTAGAAGCCAAGCTAAAAGAAGTGCTGCAAAATAGATGAAATCACAAATGAGTTTTTGCTTGGCTTTGAAAATGCTAATAAATAGTTATAAGGAATTCTCTAATGGAAGATCTCTCACTCTGGATTTATATAGCGATGTTTGGCGTGGCTTTTGTGGCTGGGTTTGTAGATGCTATTGCTGGTGGTGGAGGGCTTATTACCATACCTATGCTTATGGCTGTGGGCTTGCCACCGCACGTAGCTTTGGCTACAAATAAATTCCAAGCCCTTTGGGGCACGGCTATGGCTAGCTGGCACTTTGCTCGCTCTGGGCTTTTGGATTTTAGAAGTGTTATTATCCCTTCGCTGTGGGTTTTTGTCTGTTCTGGGCTTGGTAGTTTAGCGGTGCTTTCAATTAGCCCTGAGTATTTGCGCGCGGTAATTCCATTTTTGCTAATTGCGATTTTTTTGTATGTGCTTTTTAGCCGGGGAGTAGGCCAGAGCGACAGGGACGCAAAGCTAAAACCTTTTATATTTTATTTTATTTTTGGTGCTGCTATTGGCTTTTATGATGGATTTTTGGGGCCTGGGACTGGTAGCTTTTGGACCTTTGCTTTGGTTGCGATTTTGGGCTTAGAGATGAAAAAGGCTGTGGCTCAAACCAAGGTTTTAAACCTTGCTTCAAATGTTTTTTCTTTTATAGTTTTTGCTTTTAGTGGCAATATTTTGTGGTTGCTTGGTATCACAATGGCAATAGCGCAAATAATCGGCGCAAGGCTAGGGGCAGCAATGGTGGTAAAAAAAGAAGTTCATTTTGTAAAAAAAGTCTTTTTAATCGCTGTTTTTGCTAGCATTTGTAAGCTTATTTATGATTTGGTGAAATAGTTTTTTAATCTTGCTTAATTTTGCTAAGGAATTTTAGAATTTAGATTTTGGGAATTCTAGATTTTGCCTTAGGGAATTCTAGTTTATCTTGGGAATTCTAGAATTCTAAAGTTCTAGAATTCCTAGCAAAAATCTCTACATTTATATTAGGAATTCTAGAATTCCCTAGATTTCAGCTTACTTTAATCTTTATAGTTTTATAATCTCACATATGAAAATATATTCATATATTTAAATAAAAAGGGACAAAAATGACAAAAGAAATGCTAGAAAAGCACAGCTGTAATTTAGACGATATCCCAAGCGATGATGAGCTTTTGGATTTGGCTGAGCTTTTTAAGGTTTTTGGCGATAGTGCTAGGGTAAAAATTCTCTTAGCTCTTTTTCAAAGTGAGTTTTGCGTGGCGCATTTGGCGCAGATTGTTGGGCTTTCATCCTCAGCGACCTCTCATCAGCTACGCATTTTAAAATCCGCTGGTTTAGTGAAGTTTCGCAGAGAGGGCAAACAGCTTTTTTACTCTCTAAGCGATGCGCATGTATATTCTATACTTAAAGCTGGCTTAGAGCATATCAGCGAGTAGGGGGCAAAATGCTAAAAAGAATTGTCATTTCATTATTTTTGCTGATTTTTGGCTTTGTTTTAAGCTATTTTAATTTTAATGAGCTTTATAGCAAGATTTCTTTTTTAATAGCGTTTATTTTGTGTGGATATAGCGTGGTTTTTGCTGGGTTAAAAAGCCTTGCAAATATCTTTAAAGGGCGTTTTAGCAAGATTTTTGATGAAAATGTGCTAATGAGCATTGCTTGTTTTGGCGCATTTGCGCTAGGAGAGTGGGCTGAGGCAGCTGCTATTATGGTATTTTATATGATAGGCGAGTATTTTAATGACCTTGCTATCACTCGCTCAAAAGACTCTATAAAAGAGCTTGTAGCACTTCGCCCACGCACAGCCTTGCTGCTAAAAGGGGGCAAATGCAAAGAAGTGCTAGCAAGCGAGGTGAAAATAGGCGATGAGATAGAGTTAAGAGCTGGTATGAGAGTAGCCCTTGATAGCGAGGTTATCAGTGGTAAGGCCTTTGTGGATACCTCTGCTATAACAGGCGAGAGCCTGCCAAGGGAGGTTAAAACTGGCGATATTTTGCTAGCTGGCTTTGTGCTAAAAGATGGCACACTTAGAGCCAAGGCTAGCGCATGCGAGAGCCAGTCAGCCCTAGCTAGAATAAGCAAGCTCATTGAACATGCTAGCGCAAACAAAAGCCCTCACGAGCGTTTTATCAGCCGTTTTGCCCGTGTTTATACGCCTGTGGTGGTGATTTTAGCAGGCTTAATTGCTTTTATTTTGCCTTTTATCTTTGCTGGAGGCTTTGAGGTGTGGGCAAATAGGGCTTTAATCTTTCTAGTGATTTCTTGTCCTTGTGCCTTGGTGATTTCGGTGCCACTGGCGTTTTTTGCTGGCATAGGTGCTGCTAGCAAGAGTGGAATTCTCATCCGCTCATCAGCTGTGCTAAGCACGCTAGCTAGGAGCAAAAGCTTTATTTTTGATAAAACCGGCACGCTTACAAAAGGCGTTTTTAGCTTGAATTCAGTATGTAGCGACAAACTAAGCGATAAAGACTTTATAGCACACGCAGCTCACGCTACAAGCTCATCAAACCACCCAGTAGCAAAGAGCCTAGGCGTAGCGCATGCTAAAATGCAGCCTGATTGTAAGCTTTGTGGCAAGTATGAGTGCAATGAACTCTCAGGTCTTGGCGTAATGGCAAAATCAAGCAGCGATGAGCTACTAGCTGGTAATGCTAAGCTTATGAAAGACTGCTCTATAAGCGACTTTGAGTATAGCTGTGAGCATGAGGGCAGTATAATTCACCTTGCGCTAAATGGACGCTATAAGGGTCATGCGCTGCTTGGTGATGAGCTAAAAAGTGGCGCAAAAGAGATGATAGAAGGGCTTAAAAACGCTGGCATAAAGACACTCATGCTAACAGGAGATAATGAAATAGCCGCAAAGGCTGTGGCTAAGGAGCTTGGCATTGATAGATTTTATGCTGGGCTTTTGCCAGAGCAAAAGCTAGAGCTTTTAGAACGTGAGCTTGGCGGTGGTGTGGTGGTCTTTGTGGGTGATGGTATAAATGACGCAGCTGCGCTTGCTAGGGCTGATGTGGGCATAGCGATAAACGCACAAGACGCAGCCGCAAGTGCTGCTGATGTGGTGATAATAAATAGCGATATAAGGGCACTTAGCAAGGCTTTTGGTATAGCAAAGCGTAGCAGGGACATTGCGTGGGAGAATATTACTTTTGCGCTTGGCTCAAAGATCGTTATAATGGTGCTTGGAGCGGTAGGGCTAGCTGGGATTTGGGCGGCTGTTTTTGCTGATGTGGGAGTAAGCCTGCTATGTGTGCTAAATGCGATAAGGGCTGGGCGAAAGTAGGGAATTCTAGATTTTGTCTAGGGAATTCTAGAATTTGACTTAGGAATTCTAGAATTTTTCTTAGGAATTCTAGATTTTGCTCAGGGAATTCTAGATTTTGACTTAGGAATTCTAGAATTCCCTAGTTTTTATGCAAGAAAACTTGATTTTTTTAGCCTAATTTTAGGTTATTTAGTTATAATTTGCGCCAAAATTTACTTTTAGGACTAGCAATGAAAGATTTGTTCCTCTTTTCTGATTTGATTATGCATTCGCATACTTTCAATTATCTATTTCACTTGTTTTTAGTAGTTGCGATTATTTTGGTGCTTGCTAAGCTTGCTACTAGCAATCTTAGCTTGTTGCCAAAGGGGCTTCAAAATATTTTTGAGGCTTATGTAACAGGTGTGGCTAGTATGGGTGCTGGTGTGCTTGGTTCTGAGACTTTGGCTAGAAAGTATTTGCCACTTGTTGCTACAATCGGTCTTATTGTTGTTTTTAGCAATGTTATCGGTATTATCCCTGGCTTTGAAGCTCCAAGTTCTAGCCTTAATCTTACTCTTTGTCTTGCGCTTTGTGTATTTTTGTATTATAACTTTGAAGGTATACGCAAACAGGGCGTGATTAAGTATTTTGCTCACTTCATGGGGCCAAATAAATGGCTTGCGCCACTAATGTTTCCTATAGAGATGGTTTCACACATTTCACGCATTATCTCACTTTCATTCCGTCTTTTTGGTAATATTAAGGGTGATGATTTATTTTTAGCTGTTGTTCTAGCACTTGCGCCTTTTATAGCACCATTGCCAGCTTATGCTTTGCTTACGTTTATGGCATTTTTACAAGGTTTTATTTTTATGATTCTAACCTATGTTTATATAGCTGGTGCAGTCGTAGTTGAAGAGCATTAAAAATATTTTCGTAGAGTGTTCATTGCGCTTTTGCCTCGGCGCGAGTTGGGGTATTTTTGTGCTGTGGATGCTCTTTCCACCATTTAGACTTTTTGATACTTTATTATTAAATAGAATATCTTGTTCTATTTTTGCTATGCTTTTGGTTTTTGCCTGCTATTATTCTTTACGCAAATATGCAATACGCAATAACGAATAAAACTACTTTTTTAGCTAATTCTAGAATTCTCAAAGCCGATTTTATTTTATTTAGAGATTTTGAGAATTACCAAGCAAGAGCCAAAGAGTTTATGGCAAATTACAGAAAACTTGGCGCAAAATTATTTTTACACAATGACTTTGAACTAGCCCTAAAATTAGGTGCAAATGGTATTCATTTTAGCTCTGCTAATATCTCTAAGCTAAGCCAAACCCCAAAAGAGCTAATAAAAATTGCTAGCACGCACGGCGAATACGAGCTTAGAGCTGCTTTTGAAAAAGGAGCTGATTTTGTTACTTTTAGCCCTATTTTTGCCTCGCCAAATAAAGGCGAGCCAAAAGGACTAAAAGCTCTAAAATACGCTGTAAATATCGCAAAAAACTATGAAAAAGGCGTGATTGCCTTAGGCGGAATTATTAGCACCGAGCAAATAAAAGCTGTTTTAGAAACTGGGGCTGGGGGCTTTGCTTCAATTCGCTATTTTTGTGATTAAATTTTGCAAAATTATGCTAGTATTTCATAATTTATTTTTTTGGAGAGAAAAATGAAACTTGCTAAAACTGCTTTTTTAGTGCTTGCTTGTGTTTTTTGCACTCAGTTATCAGCTGCGCAAATCATCATCAAAACCGAACCAAATGTAGAAAATATCGAGCTTGGCAAAGACTGGGATAAGACTTTTGCTAAAAGCGATGAAGTTTTTCATCAAAAAGTGCTTTTTAAAAATCGCTATGGTTTTAGCCTAGCAGGCGATTTGTATTTACCAAAATCTCAGCTTAGCAAAGGCGCAAAAATACCAGCCGTGGCAGTATGTGGCCCATATGGAGCTGTAAAAGAACAAGCCGCTGGCTTTTACGCCCAAGAGCTAGCTAAGCGTGGATTTGTAACGCTTGCTTTTGATCCTAGTTTTACAGGTGAGAGCAGTGGAAATCCACGAAATATCTCATCAAATGATATAAACTCAGAAGATTTTAGCGCAGCGGTGGATTTTTTAGGAATTCAAGATTTTGTAGATAGAAAAAAAATCAGCATTATCGGTATAGGTGGCTTTGGTGGCTTTGGGCTAAATGCTGCTGCTATTGACATCCGCATCTCAAAAATCGTTGCTAGCACGCTTTATGATATGAGTAGATTATATAGTAGTGGCTATGATGATGGTATAAACTTTGAGGGCAGGACACTAATGAAAGAAGATCTAAGCGAGGTTCGCTACGATGATGCTCTTAACTCATCTCCTACTCGCTCAGTTTATACTTTGCCATCTAAGCTTAGTGGAAATGAGCCAAAGTTTATAGCCGAGTATTTTGATTATTACAAGACCGAGCGTGGCTATCATCCTCGATCAGTGAATTCAAACTCAGCGTGGAGCGTGTTTAACCAGCTTGCCGTGGCTAACTCTCCTCTTTCTTTATTTTTAGGCGAGATAGTCCAACCTGTGCTTGTTATACAAGGGCAAAACTCTCATGCGCTATTTTTTAGCGAAGAGACTTATAAAAAGCTAAAAGGCGAGAATAAAGAGCTTTTTATAGTAAAAGATGCTAGTCACACAGATCTTTTTGATAAAAAAGTTCCTTTTGACAAAATTGAGAATTTTTTAAGAAATTAGCTTAAAGTTGCGTAAATTTAAAGTATTTTAAAGCATTAAAAAGCTACAATTGCGCCTTTTATTTTAAGGAAAAAAATTGTTTGAGTTTATTAGTGAATCGCTAAAATCTGCTGTTAATAAGCTAAAATTTGTAGATGATGAAAAAGCGCTTAAAAATGCGCTTGATACGCTAAAAAAAGCACTTTTAAAAGCCGATGTTCATCACAAAGTAACAAAAGAGCTAGTAGCTGCTGTAGAAGCCGATATGAAAGGTGGAGTTATCGGTCAAAAGCAGTTTTTAGATAGTATCAAAAAAAATCTAACCGAGTTTTTAGAAGCTCCAAATGCTAGCGCAGGCTTTATTTTTGCACCTAAGCCACCTACTGTGGTGCTAATGAGCGGACTTCAAGGTGGCGGTAAAACTACTAGCACAGCAAAGCTTGCAAATTACCTTAAAACTCGCAATAAAAAGGTTTTGATAGCAGCTTGTGACCTTCAGCGTTTAGCAGCAGTTGAGCAGCTAAGACAGCTGTGCGAGGCAAATGAACTTGATTTTTTTAGTATTGCTGGTGAGAGCTCGGCTCTAAATGTAGCAAAAGCTGCGCTAAATAAAGCAAAAGAAGGTCTATATGACGCTCTTATCATCGATACAGCTGGACGACTAGCTATAGATGAGGCTTTGATGAACGAGCTAAAAGAGATGAAAGATGCTCTTAGCCCTGATGAGATTTTTTATATCGCTGATGCTATGAGTGGACAAGACGCTCTAAAAACAGCAGCTAGCTTTAACGAAGCCCTTGGCATAACTGGCGTGATTCTTACAAAATTTGACGCTGATGCTAAAGGCGGTATAGCACTTGGTGTAGCAAAACAGCTAGGCGTTGGACTTCGCTTTGTGGGTATTGGCGAGAAGGTAGCTGATTTTGAGAGTTTTGTGCCTGAGCGTGTAGCACAGCGCATTATGGGCGAGGGTGATTTGGCTACTTTGGCTGAGAAAGCCGCTCATGTTTTTGATGAAAAAACAGCCAAAGAAGTTAGCAAAAAGATTAAAAAAGGCGAGTTTAACTTTGATGACTTTTTAGCCCAGTTAGAAAGCGTAAAAAAACTAGGAAATGTTCAAAACCTAATAGGCATGATCCCTGGTATGCAAGGCATGGCTTCGGCACTAAAAGACGTGGATCTTGACGGTGGTCAAATGAAGTATATAAAAGCAATGATAAGCTCAATGACGCCAAAAGAACGCTCAAACCCAAGTCTGCTAAATAATACTAGAAAACGCCGAATTGCAGCTGGTGCAGGGCTTGATCAAATGCAAGTAAATAGATTTTTAAAACAATTTGAAAACGCAGCAAAACTAGCTAAGAAATTTAGCGCAAAAGGTGGAATGCAAGCGCTTAGTTCTATGATGAGTCAAGCTAGAATTCCGCATTAAAAGCTAGGGAATTCTAGAATTCCTAAGCTAGAATTCCTAAGTAGGAATTCTAGAATTTTTATCTATTTGTGGGCTTAAGCAAGCCCAGACATAGGTAAAATACCTAAAATATTTTTAAAGGACAAAATATGGCAACAGTAGTAAGACTAACTCGTATGGGACGCAAAAAAGCTCCTTTTTATCGTATCGTAGTAACTGATAGCAGAAAACGCCGTGATAGCGGCTGGATAGAGAGCATCGGTTATTACAATCCTATGGTAGAACCTGAGGTTATAAAATTTGATGCTGAGCGCTTGCAATACTGGAAAAGCGTAGGCGCAAAACTAAGCGATAGAGTGGCAAGAATCACAAAATAATGGTTGAAAAATTCATCGAAGAATATGCTAAGCTAATAGCCAGCGAACCTGAAAATGTAAGTGTAAGCCGTGTTAATTTAGGCGAGAGTTTTGATGAGATCATCGTTCGCACTAGCAAAAACGACACCGGTAGGCTAATAGGCAAAGATGGCAAAATGATAAATGCGCTAAAAACGCTTATCACAGGCTACAAAGCCAAAGAACCAACTTCGTATAGAATAACAGTAAAAGCACTAGATGAGTAAAACTGCTACTTGCGATATGCTAGAAGTCGCAAAACTAGGTAAAGTCGTGGGGCTAAAGGGTGCTTTGCGCTTACATAATCTTAGCGATTTTCTAGCTCAGTTTAAAGCTGGGGCTGTCTTTAAGTCTAAAGACGGCCAAGAGCTGAAAATAAAAAGCTTTGAGCCTTCTCGTTCGCTTGTTATTTTTGAGGGCTTTGAAAGCCCTGAGCTAGCAAAAAACCTTGTAAATAACATACTTTATCGTAGCATTGATGATACTCGCAAGCATTGTAAACTTGGTAAAGATGAGTATTTTTACTTTGATATCATAGGCTGTGAGGTTAGTGAAGAAGCTAGAATTTTGGGCGTTGTAAAGGATATTCTAGAAGTAGGTGCTGGATTTTTGTTTTGTGTTAAGACTAGCCCTAGCTTACAGGATAATTTTGCCAAAGAGTTTTTTATCCCCTATAATGACTATTTCATCCTTAGCGTTGATATAAAAGAGAAAAAAATTACCACGCAAAATGCTTTTGGAATTCTAGAAAATTCATGAATTTTCATTTTGTAACGATTTTTCCTAATCTTGTGCTACCTTATTTTGAGGATTCTATACTTGCTAGGGCTAGGAATTCTAGTTTGATTAGCGTAGATTGCGTTAGCCCTAGAGATTTTAGCGAGCATAAGCACAAAAAAGTAGATGACTACATGATAGGCGGTGGCGCAGGGCTTCTTATGAAAGCTGGACCTATAATGGATGCGCTTAGTTCTTTGGGCGAGAAAAAAGGGCATGTTATTGCGCTTTCTCCAGCTGGCAAGCCTTTTAGCAATAATGATGCTAAACGCCTCTCAAAACACGAAAATATAACCTTTATATGTGGTCGCTATGAGGGTTTTGATGAGCGTGTGAGTGAACTAGCGGTTAATGAAATTTTTAGTATAGGTGATTTTGTTCTAACCGGAGGTGAGCTTGGGGCTTTGTGCCTGTGCGATGCGATTTCTAGGCACATTGCTGGGGTTTTGGGCAATGAGAATTCTTTGGATATTGAGAGCTTTGAAGGTGGGCTTTTAGAAGCTCCAAGCTTTACAAAGCCAAATATTTATAAAAATTCTAGTGTAATTTCAGCTTTTTTAAAGGGAAACCACGCTAAAATCACGGCTTTAAAAAATCAAATGGCACTTTGCAAAACACGATATTTTCGACCAGATCTGTATGCTAAAATAGCCAAAATAAAGGAAAAGAAATGAGAAATAAATACATTGAGAGCTTTGAAAATGCTCAAATCGCAGGCAAACAAGTCCCTGAGTTTCGTGCTGGCGATACTTTGCGTGTAGCACTTCGTATCAAAGAAGGTGACAAATCTCGTGTTCAAAACTTCGAAGGAATTTGTATAGCACGCCGTGGTACTGGTACTGGTGAGACTTTTATCGTTCGCAAAATCGGCGCAAACAGCGTTGGAGTTGAGAGAATTTTCCCTATTTATAGCGAAAATATCGAAGAAATCACTCTAGTTCGCAGGGGTCGTGTTCGCCGCTCTAAACTATTTTATCTACGCGATCGCCGCGGTAAAGCTGCTCGTATTAAAGAGCTTAAAAAATAATTTTTCTTTGACCCCTTTTGGGGTCAAAGCTCTACTTTTTCTACATAAAATTCTACTTTTTTATTTTTATAAAAATTAACAGAGTCTTAACAAGTTTTTCTTAAACTTTCGCTCACATTATCAATAAGGAGTGAAAATGAAAATACTAGCTAGCACCTTGCTGTGCGCTGTGTGCGCCTTTGGGTTTGAGCTTAATGCTGAAATGAAAGCTTACATTGATGAGCTAAAAAAAGAGGCAAAAGATCAAAATCCGAGCTTTGTAGATTTTTCTGCTAAAAATGGCGAAATACTATTTAAAACCGAAAATATCGGCAAAGAAAACAAAAAACTCTCTTGCGTTAGCTGTCACGGCAGTGACCTTAGCCAAAAAGCGCAAAATATCTTTACTGGCAAAGAGATAGACCCGCTTGCGCCGAGCGTGAATAAAGCCAGACTAAGCGACGTAAAAGAAGTAAAAAAATGGCTTAAAAGAAACTTTAAAGATGTTTTTTTGCGTGAGGGCACTGCTGAGCAAAAAGGCGATGTGCTATACTACATAATGAGCAAATAAGGGGAGAAAATGAGAGTTTTTCTAATATTTTTGGTGCTTTGTGCTGGTCTAATGGCAAAGGACGAATTTTTTGGCGGTGAAAAAAAGGGCAAAAAAGAAGTAGCGCCTGTCTCAAACGAGCTATACAAAAAAGAATGCGCCAGCTGTCACTTCGGCTATCAGCCTGGCCTGCTGCCAAAGGCTAGCTGGGAGCATATAATGAGCACGCTTGATAAGCACTATGGCGTGGATGCTAGCCTAGAAAACAGCGATGTCAAGGCGCTAAACGAGTATATCCTGCCAAACTCAGCTGAGTATGCGCAAGGATACAAAAGAAGCGCAAAAATCGCAAAATCTCTGCGCCCTGGCGAGCTCTACACAAGCATCACGCAAATACCATATATAAAGAAAAAGCACGAGGATGTAAATAGCTGGCTAGAAAAAAATCCAAAAGGTATAATAGCCAAAAAAGAAGTAAAAACAATGGCAAATTGTTCGGCCTGTCACAAAAAAGCCGATAATGGTGTGTTTAGCAAAAAAACGGTTGAAATACCTACTTATGGTGCTTGGAGAGACTAGTGAAGTTTTTAGGAATTCTAGAATTTAACGAAATTTATAGAATTCTAGAATTCTAGAATTTAAAAAAATTTTGGAATTCCAAAATCCAAGGGATGAAAATGAAAAAAGTATATATCTGGCCTTTTGCTCTTAGAATTTCGCATTTTATTATGATTATTTCGTTCTTTGGGGCGTATTTTAGCGAGGGTTTTGTTCACGCTTTTTTTGGCTCGCTTTTTGGGGCGCTTGTTATTTTGCGCATTATTTGGGGCTTTGTTGGCACGAAATACTCACGCTTTAAAGACTTTGAGCTAAAAGGGCTTTTTGCTTACCTTAAAAGCGTGCTACAAGCCAAACACCAAAACTTCATAGGACATAATCCTGCTAGCTCGCTTTTTGTGCTAGTAATGCTAGGCGTTAGCGTATTTTTGGTAGTTTTGGGCTACCTTGCTAGCGGCAGCGAAGAGGGCGTGGGATATTTTGCTTTTATGCTTGAAAATTACAGCTCTTTTGCGTGGATAAAAGATGCGCACAAAATGCTAGCAAATGCTCTTTTAGCAATAGTTTGCCTGCATATTTGTGGGGCTTTTTTAGACTGCGTTTTAAATAAAGCCGTAGCATCTAAAAGCATGATTAACGGATATAAAAATAGCTATGAAAATGTGGAATTTCATAAATTTCACAGGCTTTTTAGTGCCTTTTGGCTGCTCGGAATTTTGCTAAGTGCTTTTTATCTGCTAAGCCCCAAAAATACGCTATTTGCGCTTGGGCTGCAGCCTGTTGATTACAAAGCGCAAAATAGCGACTTTGCCCACGAGTGCGCGCAGTGTCATACGCTCTATGCGCCTTTTATGCAAACAAGCGATAAGCACGAAAAAATCATGGCTAACCTTGAAAATCACTTTGGCGATGATGCTAGCATTGATGATGAGACAAATAAGAAAATTCTAAAATTCCTACTCCAAAACTCAGCTGAAAAATCAAGCTCAAAATGGGCGATAAAGTTTGCCAAAAATGATGATATAGCAATAACTTCAAGTCCTTTTTGGCAAAAAGCACACGAGAGCTTGGACAAAGAAGTCTTTAAGCGTGAAAAAATAAAAAGCAAAGCAAACTGCGCTGCTTGCCACGAAAATATAGAAAAAGGGCTAATTTCAAAGGCTTTGATAAAATATGAGGATATAAAATAGCTGATTATTTAAAACATAAAAATAATCAAGCTTTAAGAAAAGTTGCGTTACAATCTGTGATTATTTTTTAGTAAAGGATAATCTATGAAAAGCTTTTTTCTTAAAAGTTGTATGGCTGTTGGTTTTAGCGCAAGTTCGTTGCTAGCGCATTTTGGTGTGGTGATCCCTAGCGCAAATGTGGTTGAAGAGCAAGCAAAACTTCAAATCACTTATAAATTCACTCATCCTTTTGAGCAAATGATGATGAATATGGTAAAACCTAATGAAGCAGGCGTCTTTATAAACGGCAAAAAAACTGATCTACTGCCTAGTCTAAAAGAGCAAAAAGATGGGCAAAACTCATACTGGCAAAGCGAGTTTGAGATAAAAGAGCCTGGGCTATATGTGTTTTACGCTGATCCGCAAGGCTATTTTGAGCCTAGTGAAGAAAAGTTCATCCGTCACATCACAAAAAGCGTGGTAAATGCCTATGGCTATGGTAATGGCTGGGGCGAGCCTGTGGGGCTAAAAGCTGAGATTGTCCCGCTAACT
The DNA here is from genome assembly GCF_028649595.1 of Campylobacter magnus. NCBI lineage: Bacteria > Pseudomonadati > Campylobacterota > Epsilonproteobacteria > Campylobacterales > Campylobacteraceae > Campylobacter > Campylobacter magnus. The sequence continues at coordinate 416,840 of NZ_JAQSLK010000001.1, read as the reverse complement.
CGCCCTTATGCGCTTTATGCTGGTATGAGTTTTAGCGGCCGTGTGCTTTATAAGGGTAAGCCGGTAAAAAACGCTGTGGTTGAAGTAGAGTTTATGAACGAGGGCAAAAAGCTTAGCGCGCCTAGCGAGGATCACATCACGCTTGAGGTTCGCACAAATGAGCTTGGTGAGTTTAGCTTCACTATGCCGCGCGCTGGCTGGTGGGGCTTTTCGGCGCTTTTAGATGATGATGAAAAGATGAAAAAAGACGGCAAAGAATACCCAGTTGAGCTTGGTGCGGTGATTTGGGTTAAGGCTGATGAGTTTAAATAAAATCTAGAATTCCCTAGCAATTTTTTTAGGGGGTTGCGGGGGAATTTTACGGAATTCTAGAATTCCTAGCAATTTTTTTTACGGAATTTTAGAATTCCTTGTGATAAAAGGCAAAAAATGCATATTAGCGAAGGGGTTTTGCGCCCTGAGATTATCATCCCTACTAGCGTGGCGGCAGTTTGCTTGGCAGGATACTTTTTGTGGCGACTTAAAAGTGATGAGATAGTTCGCACAGCTGCGATGAGTGCTGTTTTTTTCATGGGTTCGTTTATACATGTGCCACTTGGGATTACTTCTATTCATCTTATGCTTAGTGGCTTAGTTGGTGTTTTTGCTGGTAAAAATGCCTTTTTGGCGATTTTGATAGCGCTTATTTTTCAGGGGCTACTTTTTGGCTTTGGTGGGTTTAGCGTGCTTGGGCTAAATGCGCTCATGCTTGGCTTGCCTGCGATTTTGGGTGCTGTTTTTGCTAGGCATTTGGAGCGCAAAATTAACTGGTTTTTGGCTGGTTTTGTGCCGATTTTTATTTCAGCTGTGATTTTGAGCGTGGTTTTACTGCTAAATGGCGAGGGTTTTGAGGCACTCTCTGGCGTGCTGCTAGCTTCAAATGCTGTTTTGATGGTGATCGAAGGCTTTATAAGCTTTTTTGCTATTGGCTTTATTTTAAAGGTAAAACCGGAGCTTTTAAATGTTAAATAGATTTTTATTTTTACTGATTATTTCGTGCTCGCTGGGGTTTGCGCACTCGCTAAAAGTCTTTGCTAAATCTAGTGATAACACCCTTGAAATCAAAGGCTACTATTATGGTGGCTCAGCCTGTAAGGACTGCGTGGTAGAACTAAGAGATGAAAATGGCACCTTTGCTAGCTTAGAGCTAGATGAACAGGGCAGGGTAAATACTGCGCTGCCAAATAAAATTAGCTTTAAAATCGCTGTTATCGCAGCTGGCGGACATCTAAAAGAAATAGAGTTTAAAAATCCAAACTTTGCGCAAAAAGAACAAAATAACAGCAGCAAAAATTCTGCGCCGCTGCCGCAAAATACGCAAAACACGCAAAGCTTAAAAAACTCGCCAGTGCCCCAAAATACGCAAAATGAGCTAGATGAAAAAAGCTCGGTTTTTCTAGAATTCCTTAAAGGTTTTGGTTCAATTTTAGCAATTTTTATCATTTTTGGCGTGATATATGTTGCTAAGAAAAAAAGATGAAAAATCACGGCGCACTTAGCCTTATAATCACGGCTATTTATAGCTTTGGTGTGGGTGTTAGCGCAGAGTTTAGCCCCATTTTTGCCTTGCCAATTTTGCTACTTTTTTGCCTTAAAAAAATAGCGGTTTTAAACTTGCTTAAAAAGATATTTTTCTTGAATCTTTTTGTAGCTTTTGCTGTTTTTAGCGTGATGCTAACTAGAAACTACGAACTAGCCTTGCTTATAGCACTTCGGGCAAATTTCATTATGCTTTTTAATCTAATGCTTTTTGCTGGGCTAAAAGAGGGGCAAATCGCTGGGCTTTTTAGCGAGCTTAAATTTAGCGCAAAGTTTGTTAGTCTTGTGTATTTCTCGCTATTTTTTGTAGAGATTTTGCGCCGAGAGCTTGGCATTCGCTTACTTGCTCTCTGGTCTCGTGGGGCAGGGCGGGGACTTTTTAGGCTAAAAGCATATGCAAATATCGTTGCCTTGCTTGTGATTTTGGCGCTAAAAAAGTCTGCTAGCTTGGAACTTACGCTAAAAGCTAGGGGCTTTAAATCGCAGATTTTGTGGGAGCAGAAGTTTAGGGCTTTTGGGGCTGAGATATTTTTGTTAATTTGCGTTATAATCTGCGTTATTTTACCTTATTTGGAGTTTTTATGAGTTGTTCGTTATCGGCTGTGAAAATCTGCGCTAAGATAGCTGGGCGTGAGCTTTTTAGAGATTTTAGCCTAAGTCTTGCGCATAAACAAAAGTTAGCCTTACTAGCACCAAATGGTAGGGGCAAAAGCACCTTGCTAATGATTTTAGCAGGGCTTTTGCCAGCTAGTTCTGGGCAGATTTTCATCTTTGATGATGAGATGAAAAGCCTAAAAGATTTTGAGAAACACCGCAGTAAAATCGGCTTTTTGTTCCAAGACAGCAATGATCAGTTTGTAAGGGCTAGTGTGCTTGATGATGTGGGCTTTGGTCTGCTTAGTTTTGAGCTTTGTGCTAGCAAAGAGCAAGCTAATACCAAGGCTCTAAAAATGCTTGAGAGCCTTGGTATTTCGCACTTAAAGGATAAAATTTGCTTTCATCTAAGCGGTGGCGAGAAAAAGCTAGTAGCCCTAGCTGGCGTGCTGATAACTGAGCCAAAAATCGTGTTTTTAGACGAGCCTACAGCTGGGCTTGATGAGAGTAGCTCTGCTAGGTTAGCTGAGATTTTAGGTAGCATTGATGCTAGCATGCTGATTGCTAGTCATGACAAAGACTTTGTTAGCAAAATTACTTCTAATATTTACAAGCTAGAGTGAAAATACTCTAGAATTGTTTTTGGGGTTAGGGGGTATTTTTTAGGAATTCTAGTTTTAGCCTTAGGAATTCTAGTTTGGGAATTCTAAATTTAGCTTAGGAATTCTAAAATTTAGAAAAATTTAGAATTCCCTAGAAAATTACTCTAGAATAAAAGACACCCCCTAACCCCCAGAAAACTAGCTACCAAGCGAGCTGGTTTGGTATAAGCGCATGAGCTTTTCATAAAAATCTCGCTGTGAGTAAGACTCTACTATGCCATCATTTGGGAATAAATCGCCGCAGAGCTTTTGAAGTGAGTTAAAACGCTTAGGATAAAGCCTATCTAAAATTATAGCAGAGACTTGCGGACGCATGAGCATGGCTGGTGGCATTATGCCTTTAAATAGCAGTTTTTTGAGCGTATTTACATGGTATTTGATGTGGTGGTGCGCTCCGTGTGGGCAGGATTTTGAGCTTACTATGGTGTGGCAAAGCTCGCAGTAAAACATCTCAGGCATCACAATAAGCTCAAGCCCAAGCTCACTAGCATAATCATCAAGCAAGGTGCTAGCGATGTTGTGCTCATAATGAAGCCCAAGTCCGGTGTGAGATTGTCCAATTACTAGCTTATTTGCGCCAAAGTTTTTAGCAGCTATCGCCTCTAAAACAGGATTTATATGGTCGCTAAAAAGCGTGGTATTGCTAAAAGGCACGATGCAAACTCGCTCTTTTGGGATATAGTTCTCGCAGACATACTCCAAGCACTCAAGACGCAGGTCAAAATCAAGCCTACCCTCGCTGCTAAAGGTCCGCACCAAAAAGATCAAAACCAAATCAGCCTTGTCAATCGTCATGCGAATGAGCCTTTCATGTAAGCGGTGCAGGGGATCTGCTGTAAGCATGATAGCTGTAACCTTGCTAGCGCCAACTTCGGCTATACGCTTTTGGATTTTCTCTTTTGTGCTTATTAGCTCGTTTTTGCGCAGGCTAAACTCGCCACTAATTGCGATTTTGCCGCTTTGTTCGCCATCTTTGTTTAAAATGCAAATATTTTTGGCAGTAAAAATGCTAAGATCAGGATTTTTTTGTTCATAAAAGCTTTTTATATCAATATCGCCGATTATTTCTCCATTTAAGGCTAGATTTAGCTTAATTTCTTTTTTAGTAGAGCTTTTTAGCTCTTTTAGCAGGTTTTGAGCACTCTCAAGCGAAGGCGCAAAGCTATAAGCAAAGGGCATAATCACGCCCCAAAGCCTACCGCTACTTTCTACTTCAAGAGCCTCTTCCTCATCCATAAGAGATCTAAAATTCCCAAGCGCACCGCTATCAATAAGCTCTAGTGTGCTAAACTCTTCAAGGGTGATATCTAGCGTTTTATTTCTTTTTGGCGATATCATATTTGCGTCTCCTTTCCCAAAGCGACTTGCGAGAAATACCTAGTATACTAGCTAGTTGCGTGTCGTTGTGTGTGTCTTGGTGGCTGATGATGCAGTGTTTGATATAATCATCAATAGGCATGATATTTGTATTATAAGTGCTGATTTCATAGGTGCTAAAGCCCTCTAGCTCTTGGCTTGAGCGGATGATTAGCTTTTTGTTTTTGCTTTCTTTTATGCTATCTTGTTCTTTTTGGCTAAGTTCATCAAAGTTGTAAAAATACAAAATTTGCAAAGAGCTATTAAGTTTTGAGAGATCGTTTTTTAGGCGCAAAAAGCTTTGATTTTTTGCCTTAGATAGAGCATAGACAAAAATATCGCAGTTTGTAACGCTACTACACTCTATGCGCAGCGGCAAGCGCAGCTTTAGCAGATCTTTTAGGTTATAGTTATTTTGTTCTTGTAAAATGCCTTCAAAGCTCTCATTTAGCTGTTTAGCACGCAAAAATGCGCTGTGCATGTTGATTTTGCGTAGCAACTCTTCCATGATAACTGGCTTTAAGATATAGTCGTTTACCCCAGCTCTAAGTGCTGATGTGATATCGCTATTTAGGTAGTTTGCTAGCATTATGATTACTGAGTTTGGATAGGATTTTATGAGTTTTGCAGACTCAAAAAAGGAACCTAATAAAACCACATCATACTCGCTATCATCTTGGATATTTTGATTTGGCATACGCACACAGCAAATATGCCCTTCGTTTTCTAGCTTTCTAGCTAAGCTTTGGGCTAGGTAGGTCTCGCTTTCTATGATGAGAATTTGCATTATTTGCCTTTTTGTATTTTGTATTTTAGCAAAAAGCTAGGGAATTCTAGAATTCCGTATAGAGATCCCCCAAAGGGGCTGGGGGATGACATAGTAGAGAATTCTAGAATTCTTAAATTCTAGAATTCCTAAATTCTAGAATTCCTAAAATTCTAGAATTCCTGCTAGCTTTATAACGCTTTACTTAGGATTTTTTCTAAGGCTTTGTTAAACTCGCTTGGATTTTCTATGCTAGCACCTTCTGCGATTTTTGCCATACCAAAAAGCACCTTTGCAATACTTGGGGCTAAGATAGCGTTATCTTTTAGCTTAGTAAAGATTTCGTGATTCCAGTTTAACTCTAAAATCGGCTTTACATCCTTTGGTTCGTGTCCCATTTGGCGCATTAGCATTTGCGTGGCGTAGTCTGGGTCGTTTTCATCAAAGACTAAGCACACAGCTGAGTCTGTAAGACGGCTTGAGATTTTTACATCTTTTACCTCGTCTTTTAAGCTTTCTTTAAAGCTAGAGATGATAGCACCAGCGTCTTTTGTGGCGTTTTCTTGCTCTTTTTTCTCATCTTCGCTAAGCTCAGTTTTTTGATTAGCGATATTTGCTATAGCGCAGCCTTCAAACTCCCCAGCCATCGGCATAACGATATTATCAATCTCGCCATCGCAGATAAGCACATTTATATCACGCTTTTTGTAGCTTTCTAATAAAGGCGAAGTTCTAAGCAAGCCCTCGCTAGAACCGCTGATAAAATAAATATCTTTTTGCCCAGCAGCCATAGCCTCTTTATATTCGCTTAAGCTAATAAGCCCTTCTTTTTGGCTAGATTTAAAAAGACAAAGTTTTAAAATCTGTTCTTTGTGAGGATTAAAGCCATAAAGCCCTTCTTTTAGCACCTTGCCAAAAAGCTGCCAAAACTTCTCGTATTTTGCCCTATCATTTTTCATCATTTTTTCAAGCTCGGCAAAAATCTTTTTTATGCTTTGTTCTTTGACATTTGCTAGAATGCGGTTTTCTTGTAGGATTTCACGGCTGACATTTAAAGGCAGGTCTTCTACATCCATCACGCCTTTGATGAAGCGCAGGTAGCTAGGTAGCAGCTCTTTTGCATCATCTGTGATAAAAACTCTTTTTACATAGAGCTTAACGCCACTTTGATAATCAGCCCTAAATAAATCAAAAGGCTCAGTGCTAGGGATAAAAAACAAGGTAGCAAACTCCAAAGTCCCCTCAGCCTTTGTATGAATAGTAGCAAGTGGCGCAGAGCTATCGTGGCTAAGTCCAGCATAAAACTCATTATAATCGCTTTCTTTTAGCTCGGATTTGTTCATTTGCCAGATTGCGCTGGCTTTGTTTATTTGTGTATTTTTGCTCTCATAATGACCATCTTTTAGCTTCTCATCGCTTGCGTTTGGATCGCCTGCTACCCACTCGTCTATGTCAGCAAAGATCGGGTAGGCAATGTGATTTGAGTATTTTTTTATTATATTTTGTATGCGAAAGCTCTCAGCAAACTCATCATCGTTTAGGTGTAAAATTACATCTGTGCCAAAGCCGTCTTTTTCGCACTCACTTATATCATAGCTTTTAGCATCGCTGCTCCACAAAAAGGCTTTATCTTCGCCTGCTTTACGGCTTTTTACCTCGATTTTAGAAGCGACCATAAAAGCTGAGTAAAAGCCCACGCCAAACTGACCTATAAGTGCGCTATCTTTTTTCGCATCGCCGCTAAGCTTGGCTAAAAAGCCCTTTGTGCCACTATTTGCGATGGTGCCTAGATTTGCGATTAGATCGGCTTCATCCATACCTATACCATTGTCGCTGATTGTAAGGGTTTTTGCTTCTTTATCGCATTTTATATCTATGCGGGGCCTCCAGTTCTCGCAGATATTTTTGTATTTCTCATCACTTAGGCTTAGATAATTTAGTTTATCTATAGCATCGCTAGCATTTGAGATAAGCTCACGCAAGAATATTTCTTTGTTTGAATAAAGCGAGTGTATCATTAGATTTAGTAGTTCGCCCACTTGGGCTGAGAATTCGTGTTTCATGTTTATCCTTTCATTTTTGGTTTGTTTTACTGCTGCAAATTTGGAATTCCTAGGAAATTTTGGAATTCTCTAAAATTCGTCATTGCGAGTGAAGCGAAGCAATTTTATTTATTAAGCCTTTTTATTAAGCCTTGAACGAGATTGCTCCCTTTGCCTTGCTCCCTCGCAATGACGGAATTTTAGGGAATTCTAAAATTCCGTCACTTAGGGGGCTGTTTTTCTTTTAGCTGACCTAGCATCATAAACTCCGGCCTATACTCAAAATGCATAGTATCAAAATGCTCCCAACGCCCACCCCAAATAAAGCCATTTCGCTCAAAAACATTGATTATTTCTTGTGGCAATGTGTTTTTATACTCTTTGCTCCATTGCCAGTAGCTGCTATTTTGGACATTTATATCAAGTGAAATTCCCCAGCTATGAGAAGATAGTTCATCACTGTTAGCGATTTTTCGCCATGAAAAAGTGCCATTAACATCTAGATATTTTAAAAGCTCAGGCTTTTTTTTGCTCATTATATCAAGCTCGTCGCTTACTCTTTGCAGTGCTTTTGCTGCGCCATTTTTGGAGTTAAAAAGTAGCTTTTGATTTTTGCTAGATTTTAGCCAAACTACCTTTGTTAGATTTTGGCTAACTTCTTTTTCATCACTGCCGTAAATATGAGAGAAAAACTCAGTATTTCTAGCCCTACCAGCATCGCTTCTAGGCGCAGATAGCGGAGCATAAAGTGGGTATTCTAGCTCCATCATGCTATCATCATAGTCCATAATGTAGCCATCATCAAAGCGAATTTTGCTATTTACTTGTGCGTTATATGCGTGTTCTAGGGCGATTTTTTTAGGGTCTACGATGACATTTATGCTTTTTATTCTACTAAGCAAAAGCGCGCTATCTTTTACATCATCATAGCCTTTGCCAACCTCAAGGTCGGTTATAGCTGCCTTGCCGATGACTGAGCGGCCACCATCATCAGTTCTCACGCCCCAGACATTGTGAGCTACTTCACCATTTCCAGCATAGAGCATTACATGCCCTGGCATTACTATTAGTGTAGTTAGCATTAGAGCTTTATTTTTTAGCACTTCTTTTTTCTCCTTGTTTGAGAGTTGTGAGATATCTATTTTACCGCCTACTGCGCCTTGGCTTTGAGAGTTTCTAGGCAAATGCTTGCCAAAAACAGCAAAGAAATCTTTGGTAAAAAGCGAGCAGTCTCTAAGCTCTCTGCTCCCACCCCAGCCGTATCCTTGACCGATTAGCTCATTTAGCACATTTTTTAGATTTTGATCATTTATTTGTAAAAAGTGTGAGCCAACGCCTTTTGGCACAGAGAATTCTAGATTATTTACACCGATTTTTCCATCAAAGAAAAAGTGAGTTTTATCCTGAGTAGTATATGGAAAAATCGCTCCCACACGAGAGGTAATGCTAGCTTCGCTAAAATCTAGTTTGATTTGTATATTTTGGCTACTAGCTTGTGATTTTTTGCCAGATTTTTTGCCAGATTTTTTACCTTTTTTAGCAGCTAGTTTTTGCTTGGTTTTTATGCTAGTTGTTTTAGAGTTTGCTGTGCTAGTAGCTAGTACATTTATTTTTTCATTATCTTTTATAAACACAGCAAAGTCGTTTTTTTGATACGCTTTTGCTTCATCACTACTTAGCACTAGAAGTTGTGATTTTTTTATCCAGCCCCAAAAGGCATCTGTACGCACAAAAGCCCAAAGTCCATCTCTGCTATAATGCGAGATAAAAACAGGTGCAAAAGCCCCTAGGCTGCTGCCTTGTAAATCATCGAAGTTTTGCTGCTTTGCTGCTTGCTTGCTAGGATAGAGCGGCTCATCTGTTGGCAGCATTCTAACGCTAGCTATTTTTGTAGTCAGTGCTGGCAGACTCACACTTGCATAGGCTGCTACATTAGCATTTGCTTTTAAGCTTTTTATCCATTTTAGGCTGCGAGAGTTTCCATTTTCATCAAAGCCTTTTTTGAAGTGATTAACAGCCCAAAAAATATTAGCATTTGTAGTTTTGCTAGGCTTTGGCATAGCATCATTCCACGCACGAAAGAGTTGCTTTAAATATACATTTTCATCAAGCTTGATTTTATAAGCAAAATGCCCTAAATCCTGCGCATTTTGGCTAATAAAGGGATCTAAGCTAGTTGGGGCTTTGCCTTTGTTTTTTACATTGTAGCGTGAGTTAAACTCTGTTTTTTCTTTGCTTGGTTGTATTTTAGGGCTATAATCTTTGCTAGAACAAGCCAAAAATACTAGCGCAAAAGTACAAAGCAGTATTTTTTTAAAAATTTTCATAAAGTATCCCATGATTTTAAAAATAAAGCTATAATTGTAGCACAAATTTTGCTGAAATTATAGCTTTTGAGTATTATTTTTGCGCTTTATTCTAGGCAAAAAAGTTAAAAAAGGGTGCGTTTTGTTTGAGAGAATTCTAAAAACCTTACAAGCTAGAAAAAATGTCTTTTTAACCGGTGGGGCAGGCACTGGCAAGAGCTATACTACAAAGTGTATTATAGAGAATTTTTATAAAAGTGGCAAAAATGTAGTAGCTCTTGGCAGCACTGGTATAAGTGCTGTAAATATCGGTGGGATCACGCTTCATAGCTTTTTTCGCTTTGGCAGAATAAATGATATAAACGAACTTGCTAAGCACGATAAAACTCAAAGAAATGAGCTAAAAGAGCTGTATAAAGTGCTTAGCAAGCTTGATCTTATCATTATTGATGAGATTTCCATGGTGCGTTCTAGCACTTTTGAGATGGTGGCTTATCGCTTGCGTATGGGTGGCTTTAAGGGGGCTTTGCTTGTTGTTGGGGATTTTTATCAGCTAGAACCTGTGGTTAGCAGGGATGAAAAGGGGCAAAACAGCCTTTTTAGCGGCTTTTATGCGTGGCAGAGTATGGCGTGGTGCGATATGAGTTTTGTAAATTTCATGCTAACAAAACCAAAGCGCACTAGCGATTTAGGCTTTTTTAGCATTTTAGAACGCATTAGAGTAGGGGTTTGTGATGATGAAGTTATGGGCTTTTTAGCCAGTAGGGTAGAGCAAAATCCCCCAGCTAATGCCCTAAGGCTCTTTGGCACAAATGCTAAGGTAGATGCCCTAAATGAAGAGCGGCTAAATATGTTAAAAACTCCATTATTTCATATAGAAGCAGCGATAAAAGCAAGCCAAGGCGTAAGCGAGACTGAGCTAAAATCTTGGCTAGCTGGAATAAATATTGCTAAGGTTTTAGAGCTAAAAGTAGGCGCAGAGGTAATAATCTGCGCAAACAAGCGAGGCAGCTACTATAATGGCGAGCGAGCAGAGGTTTTAGAGCTAAAAGAAGATGGCATAATAGTGCGAAAACATAATGATGAGCTATGCAGCATCGAGCCTGTTTGCTTGGAGCTTAATGCTTATGCTGATGAGGGCGGAAATGTAGCAAAGCAGGTGCTAGCAAGCTTTGTTCAATATCCTTTGCGCCTAGCTTATGCTATTACAATTCACAAAAGTCAAGGTATGAGCTTGGATGATTATATTTGCGATGTAAATGATATTTTTGCCTCAGGACAGCTCTATGTCGCACTCTCTCGTGCTAGAAGTGCTAAGGGGCTGTTTTTAGAGCAAAATAGCACTCTAAATCGCCTACGCTCAAAAATCCGCCCAAATGATGCAGTGGCGCAGTTTTATGCGGGACAAGAGTTTATAAAGGAAATGTAATGAAAAAGATATTTTTAGGATTTTTTTTACTAGGAATTCTAGAATTTCACGCTCTTTTTGGGGCTGATTTTGAGATAAAAAATTTAGAAGTAGATTTATACTCAAAAACCAGCTCAGAGATGAAAAAAATCTCAATGGACTTACATATTTTTACAAATGAAGTAGCAAAATCCTCAGCCATAAAAGATGCTATAAATGTGATTGTTAGCTCATTTTATGCGCAGGATTTGATGAGCTCAAAGGGTAAAGAAGCCTTTAAAGAAGCGATAAAAAAATACTCAGCTAGCAAGTATAAAATAAAAATCGATGATGTGTATATTCTCTCTTTAAAAGAAATTGATAATATTGATATAGCAAGGCTTGTTAAACAGCTAGATAAATACTATAAAAATAGCGCAAACAAAGAAAATAAAAGTATGGGGAATTCTAGAATTCCTAGTAGCCAAGATGGTAGCCAAGATGAGATTAAAACAGACTTTGGGGAACAAGATTTTGGCACTTCAAATGAAACTCTAAGCGTAGATACCAAAATAGAAGAACAAAAAAAGCAAGCAAACGAACTAATAGAGAGACAAATGAAAGCAAGTCGTGATATGCTTGATGGTATAAAAGACTTTGGTGATGTGGATTTTTATAGATAAAATTTGTCTTTAAAGCTGAAATTAACCAACAATTAGCTAGAATGCGAGCTTTATTTTTTAAATTTTATATCAAAGAAGGCAAAAAATGTATCTTTTTACAAGCGAAGTAGTAAGCCCAGGGCATCCTGATAAATGCGCTGATATCATCGCTGATAGTATAGTCGATGCTATACTTATACAAGATCCAAATGGGCGCGTGGCAAGCGAGGTTTTTGTAGCTGGTAAGCATATAGTAGTAGGTGGCGAGGTAAATGCTAAGGTAAACTTCACCCACCAAGACTACAGAAATATAGTAAAAAAAGCCCTAGCAAAAATCGGCTATAATGACAATCCATATTTTACCCACGAACAGTGCTTACATCCAAGTGATCTTGAAGTTGATGTGTTTTTAAACCAACAAAGCCCAGATATAAACCAAGGCGTAGATCAAGCAAGTGGCGAAATAGGCGCAGGCGATCAAGGAATTATGTTTGGCTTTGCTAGTTGTGAGTGTGAAAATCTCATGCCAGCAGCAATTAGCTATGCTAGAATGCTTTGTGATAGAGTTTATGAGTATGCTCTAGCGCATCCTGATGAGTTTGGTGTGGATATAAAGACGCAAGTTACCATAGACTACGGCGATAAAAGTGGTTTTGAAAACTGCGAGCCAAAGAAAATTCACACCATCGTAGTAAGCGTGCCAAGCGTGGAGAGCATGAGCATAGATGATGTAAGAGCAAAGGTTAAAAAGCTAATTGATAGCTCAGGACTGCCAAGTGCGCTATATAGCCCAGATGATACTATAATCTACATAAATCCAACTGGTCGCTATGTAAATCACAGCTCGCTTCACGACAGTGGTCTAACAGGGCGTAAGCTAATTGTAGATAGCTTTGGCGGTTACTCGCCAATAGGCGGTGGAGCACAATCTAGCAAAGACTACACAAAAGTAGACCGCTCAGGACTATACGCAGCTAGATATATAGCCAAAAATATCGTAGCAGCAGGACTTGCTAAGAAGTGTATAGTCCAGCTAAGCTACGCAATAGGCATGGCAAAACCAACGAGCGTGAGTGTGGATTGTATGGGGACAAACCTTACAAATGTAAGTGATGATAAATTAAGTGATTTTGTGCTAGAAAAATTCCCGCTAACTCCACGCTGGATAACACAAAAGTTTGGGCTTGATAAGCCATCTGCGCAGAGCTTTTTATACGCTGATGTGGCAGCAAAGGGACAGGTGGGAGTAAGCTACTATCCGTGGGAGCAGTTAGATAGCGTAGATTTGTTTAAATCTTTAAAATAGGCTAACGGAGCAATTCGTCTCGCACACTTATTGCGACTAAACGCTTTTAGGCGGCAGCTTAGGATGAACTATTTGTTCTATCCTTGCGCTGCCACCAAAGCGTTTAGCCACACTAAATGCACGATACTAGAATTGCCAGTTTGGCTAGGGAATTTTAGAATTCCCTAGAATTCCGTCATTGCGGAATTTCCGTCATTGCGAGCGAAGCGAAGCAATCTCGTTCAAAATTCCGTTATTGCGGAAATTCCGTCATTGCGAGGAGTGAGTGTAGCGAGCGACGAAGCAATCTCGTTCAAATCTTAATAAACAAGATTGCTCCCTCTGCTTTGCTCCCTCGCAATGACGAATTTTAAGGAATTTTAGAATTCCTAGCTTTTAAAAAGGAGATAAAATGGCAGACGAAAAAGAAGAAAAGCAAGAAGGCAAAAAAGGTGGCAATAGCCTAGTTCTCATCATTGTAGCAGTTTTGCTAGTAGTGGTTTTATTACTTGGTGGACTTATTGTAGTGCTTCTTGCTAGCGGTGGAGATAGTGGCGAACAAGACCCAGCCGCAGCTACAACAGAGGTTCACGCAGCAACCCCAGCAGCGCAAGGTGGCAAACCAGCCGCTGGTGCCCCAAAAGAGCGTTCAAATGACTTTTTTAATGTAGGTCCTATGTATCCACTTGATCAGTTTTTGGTTAATTTACTGAGCGAAACTGGCTCAAGATACCTAAAAATGACCATAAACATAGAACTAAGCTCAGAGCTACTAACACCTGAAATAGAGCAAAAAAAGCCACTTTTGCGTGATATAGTAATAAGAATACTTAGCTCAAAAACCTATGAAGACATAAGCACTACAAAAGGCAAAGAGCGTCTAAAAGATGAAATAGCTGCTAAAATCAACGAAACACTTCGTGATGGCTATGTCAAAAATGTATTCTTTACTGATTTTATCGTCCAGTAACTATGAAAATCGGTATTGATATTGCTAGTATTGCTCGCATCAAAAAAAGCCATGAAAGGCTTGGAGCTGCGTTTTTATCAAAGTTTTTACGCAAAAGCGAGATAAAAATTTTGCGCAAAAACTCTCAAAGCATAGCTGGCTTTTGGGCAGCAAAAGAAGCTGCCTCAAAGGCTCTAGGCTGCGGTATTAGTAAGCATTGCGGCTTTAAAGATATTAAAATCTCAAAAAACAAAAAAGGTGCTCCAATTCTAGAATTCTCTAAAAAAACACGCAAATTTTTTAAAATCAAAAAAGCTAGTCTTAGCATTAGCCACGATGGCGATTTTGCTGTGGCTGTGGTGGCTATAAAGGGTAAAAAATGATTACTACAAAAGAATATTTCATCTCTAGTTGCGATGATTTTGAATTAAATATCAAAAGAAAAAGCAAACTTAGATTTTTGTGTACTTATGATGATAAGGTAGAGCCAAAAGCCTTGCTTAGCATTATCCCTGGGCTTGGTGGAGATGCCCAAAGTAGCTATAAAGAGCATTTGGCTTCTAGCATAGCAGAGCATTTTAAGGGCCAAGTAGCTGTGCTAAGTGTGGATTATTTTTGCGTTGCTCTAAATCCCGCTCAGGGCGCAAAGCCTTATTTAGACGAACGCGATATAGATATATTTTTAGAAAATTGCGCTAGAGCGAAATTTAGAGTAGATGATGATTTTAGAGAAAAAGCAAAGAATTTTGAGTACGCAAATTTAATCATAGACCAAATTGACGGAGTTTTAAACTCGCTAAAAGCTAGGGGCGAAATTGCTGCTGATGCTCGCATGAGTATAAGCGTGAGTTTTGCTGCGCCAAATGGTGAGTATCAAAACTTTGGTGTGATGAGTGCTATTGATGTTATAAATGCGCTTTTATATGTAAAAAAAGACTTTGGGCTAAAAGAACTGCCTTGCGTGCTAGTAGGCTCAAGCCATGGCGCATATATCGCAAATCTAGCTGCCAAAATTGCTCCGTGGGCGATAGCTGGTGTGATAGATAATGCTGCTTGGAATCTAAAAACTGAGATTTTTGATAAAAAGCTGTATAGAGATCCAGCTTTTACCACGGTAAGCTTTGGCAAAGAAATGGCTAATGAAGGACTTCACAGAGCCCACTATAAAGAAAAAAATTTTCTATTTTGTTTTAGTGATACCACCAAATGGACTAGCGATGAGAGCTCGCCAAATTACTTCTCTCGCTCTCGCTATGAGATAAGAGATGTTGCTTTTAAGGGTCATTTAGCTATTGGGGCGCAAAATAGTAAGCCTATTTATGTAGGCTATCACAGCAGCGAAGACAATCTAGCAAATTTAGATGATAAAATTGCCTTTTATGAGAGTCTAAAAGCCCTTGGCTACGATGCGACATTACATGTTATTAATAAGCAAAGTCAAGTTGATGGTAAGTTTATCAAAAACCTTGGTCACGGCATGGGCATGAGTATAAAAATGCTGATTTTAAAAGAACTACCGCCACTTTTAGAAAAGCTCTCAAAGCAAAAAAAATCAAAAGTCAAAAAGCAAATTAGCTATAAAACTGATGAGTGGATATATAGTTTTAAAGAGTTTGGTTCAAAAATCATCGCAAAATGTGAAAAAATCTAGCTTTAACAAATCTAAAATAAAGGAGAAAACATGAAACTAAACGAACAAAACTACAATGAAAGCATTAAAAACGGTGCTTGCGTGGTGACTTTTAGCGCGCCATGGTGCAAAGACTGCGTGGCACTAAAGCCTATTTTATCTCGCCTTATGCCAGAATATGAGGGCAAAATCAGCTTTTTTGAGGTAGATTTTGACAGCGCAGAGGGACTAAAAGATGTGCTAAACATCCGCAGAATTCCAACTATGATATTTTACAAAAACGGCTCAGAAGTAGGCAGCCGCCTTGTTGAACCTGACTCACAAAAAATCGTGGATGACGCTCTAAAAGCACTAATAAGCTAAAATCTAGAATTCCTAAAATCTAGAATTTTAAGATAAATCTAGAATTCTAAAATCTAGAATTTCTAGTAAAATTTCTTAGGAATTCTAGAATTCCCAAGGCTGTGTCATCCCAACTTGCCTTGTGTCATCCCCCGGCTTGACCGGGTGATCTCACCACAGAGAATTCTAAAATTTCGTCATTACGAGGGAGTAAAGCAGAGGGAGCAATCTCGTTCAAGGCTTAATAAATGAGATTGCTCCCTCTTTTTTCAAAGCCTCGCAATGACGAATTTTAGGGAATTCTAAATTCAATAGCACTGTGTCACCCCTTGCCTTGCGTTTTCTGTCATCCCCTGACTTGATCCGATGATCTCATCACAAATAAATTTGGAATTCCCCCAAAAACGCAGATAAAGAGTGGGTTTTAGGTGTGGCAGCCCCTAAGGGTTTAGGGCGTAGCCCTTATAAAATTTGCGGGGCTGGCTTGCCCCACTAAAGCGAGCAAAAATCTAAAATTCCTAAGAGAATTTATTAAGGAATTCTAGAATTCCATATAGAGATCTCTCAGTCAAACTGGGGAATGACAGGGAATTCTAGAATTCCTTAAGATAAAAAATACCCCCTAACCCCCAAAAAGCCTAGGAATTCTAAAATTCCTACAATCTAAAATTCCTTAATCTAGAATTCCATATAGAGATCCCCCAGTCAAGTTGGGGGGGGGATGACAGGGAATTCTAGAATTCCTAAGGCTAAAATACCCCCGCACCCCCAAAAAGTCTAGGAATTCTAAAATTCCTACAATCTAAAATTCCATATAGAGATCCCCCAGTCAAGCTGGGGGACGACAGGGAATTCTAGAATTCCTAAGGTAAAATTTTTTAGGAATTCTAGAATTCCTAAAAACTAGAATTCCTAAACTAAAATCTCTCTAAAATATCGTAGTTTGTGTTGCGTTTGGCTGGTTTTAAGCCTAGTTCGCGAATTAAGCGGATCATTTCATTTTGGCTCATTTGATAGCTTGTGCCTGCTGCGCTTACTACATTTTCTTCTAGCATGGTGCTGCCAAGGTCATTTGCGCCAAAGCGAAGGGCGAGCTGCCCTATGGCTGAGCCTTGCGTTACCCAGCTGCTTTGGATATTTTTAAAGTTATCAAGGTAAATGCGAGCAAGAGCCAAAATGCGCAAATAGCGTGCTGGACTTTGCTTTTTTATCTGCGGAAATTCTTTAATAAGAGCTGTGCCAGAGCTTTGAAAACTCCAACAAATAAAAGCCCTAAACCCACCGGTGCGGTCTTGCAGCTCTCTTAAAACACGCAAATGCTGGGTTATATCCTCATCATTTTCTAGCGTGCCAAACATCATTGTAGCTGTGCTTTTTATACCGATTTTGTGAGCGGTTTCGTGTACTTCTAGCCACTTTGCGCTCATTAGCTTTTTTGGTGCTATTAGCTTGCGAACTCTATCGCTTAGTATCTCAGCCCCAGCCCCTGGAATGCTGTATAGCCCAGCATCTCTTAGCCGCACTAGTACCTCTTCAAGGCTTATGCGAGAAAGGCGTGAGATATACTCTATCTCATTTGCCGAAAAGCCGTGGATGGTAATCTGCGGATATTTTTGGCTGATGTGGCGCACAAGCTCTTCATACCACTCGATTTTAAGCTTTGGATGAACACCACCTTGAAAAAGTATCTGCGTGCCACCCACTGAGATAAGCTCATCAATCTTAGCATCAATCTCATCTAGACTTAATATATAAGCATTTTCGTCCTTTTCATGCCTATAAAACGCACAAAATTTACAATCCACCCAGCACGCATTTGTGTAGTTTATATTGCGATCAACGATAAAGGTGGTTATATCATCAGGGTGAAGCTCTTTTCTAACGCTCTCAGCTAATCTACCAAGCTCGGCTAAATCAGCATTTGCTAGCAAATCAAGGGCAGTTTTATCATCTATTCTTTTCATAAAAAATCCTTTAATTTTGAATTATTTTAGCAAAAAATCGTAAAAATTAAGGGATAATTTTGTATAATTGCTAAGTTTTTGGCACAAATTTGGCAAATAAAGTGGGAATATGGGAAAAGTTTCATCAGCTATAATCAATACAGAAAATGTCTACGGTGACCTTGAAGTAGCCGCAAAAGCTTCTGGGGTCCCTGTAAAAGATGTGGATGTCGATATCCTAGCTGTTCATACAAAATACATGATAGGCGAGGGCGAGATACAAAGCGTAGAAGATCTTAGCATTTTTGACAATGACGAGTTTTTTCTAAACCCAGAACTTCACATAGAACAAAGTTATCGTGTGCGCTACTACGATAAAACCGTAACTGAAAAAACACACTTACCAAAAATCGCAATCGCCTCAAACAAAACTCTAACCAAAATCAGAGCCAAAATCCTAGCAGATAGCGAGGTTAGATACACAGCCGATCTAGCAGACGAACTAGAAAATGCGATAAATAGAACCTTGCTAAAATACGGATTTTTAATAGGCGTTCGCTCAAATAACTTAAAAAACGAAGTTCGCCGTGTAGCAAGTCTAATTCGTGTAAATGGAGCTTTGATAGAAGATGTGATATTTGATGTAGCACAAGGCATAGAACCGCTAGAGCCGATTGATGATGCTATGATATATCACTATAAAAATAAGGTAGAAAACGCTGATGACCCAAACTCTAGCGTCCTCTCAGTGGTTAGCGAAAATGAAACCATAATAGAATATGTAAAATCAAAGCCAGGTCGCAATGGCCGCAATCTAAAAGGTGAGCTAATCGCTGTAACAGAAGCTAAAAACGAAAATGCAGTAGAGATAAAAACCACAGAAAAAATACGCAAAGAAGAAGATGATAAGAGCATTCGCTATATCGCTATTAGCCAAGGCTATGTAAGCGATGAGGGCGGCGTGTATGATATAAAAGAAAAGCTAGAAGTTAACTCAGTAAATCTAAAAACCACAGGTAGCATAGAAGCAGGTCTTGATAGCGATGTTACCATAAATGTAACTGAAAGCGATGTGTTAAAAGATGCCATCGGCCCTGGTATGAGTATAGAGACAAGCACGCTAAATGTCCAAGGCTCAGTAGCAGAGGGCGCTAGTATAAAGGCACGCTCAGTTACCATAGGCGGCTTAACACACGCAAAATCCGCGATAGAGAGCGTAGATGCTGATATAGCCACACATTTAGGCACTTTAACTTGCTCAGGTGAGGCAAAAATCGACAGACTAGAGGGTGGCTCAGTAAGGGCGCGCGTAGTAAATGTAAATGTCGCAGTAGGCGGGTCTATCGCAGGCGAGGAAGTATATATAAATGAACTAAACTCAAACTGCACCATAACAGCAGCCAAGCTAGTAGTGATAAATCAGCTTCGTGGTAGAGATAATCGCATCATCATAGATATAATGCAAACCCCAGAATACGCCAAAAATCTAAAAGTCTACACAGACGAAAAACAAACCCTAGGCAGGGAACTTCACAAACTAAAAGCAAATCTCCAAGACAAACTCTCGCTAATAAACTCAAATACAAGCTCAGTAGGATATGTAAAAAAAAGAATAGAAGAACTCTCAGCCACCGGCACAGAAGCCCCAGCGAGCCTGCTAAACAAACTCAAAGACTACCAAAGCCTAGTGTACGAATATAACACCATCGCCAAGCACTACCGCACCCAAAAAGAACGCTACGATGAGGTCATCGCAATACTACAAAAAATGCAAGATATGATCTTTGATAGCAAGGTAGTAAACAAAGGGCGCTGGGTGGAGCTAAATGATATAAAGTTTGAGCTAATCGAACCTCGCAAAAGCATATGCTATGTAACAAAAGAAAATGAACTAGCGCGCGTGATTACTATTAGGCACCTTGAAATCGCAGGCGAGCATATCTATGAGATTAAAAAGAGCAATGAAATGCCTCAAGAATTGCTCTAGGAATTCTAGATTTTGCGCAGGAATTCTAGAATTTACTTGGGAATTCTAGAATTTTCGTAGGAATTCTAGAATTCCTAAAGTAAAAAAATCAAAAAAAGAGAAAAAATGATAAAAGCAATAGAAGGAAAAATTGTTAAAAAAGAACCAACTTATATTTGGTTAAAAACAAGCGGAGTTAGCTATGGCGTAGCAGTTTCGCTTTTTACCAGTGCTAAACTTGAGCTAGGCGAGGTCTGCGAGCTTTTTATCACGCAGATTATCAAAGAAGATGCGCATTTGCTCTTTGGCTTTACTAGCACTAGCGAACAGCGTATTTTTGAGCTAATGCTAAAAGTAAGTGGCATAGGTCCTGCTACTGCTCTTGCTGTGTGTTCTAGCCTTGAGCCTGATGCTGTTGCCTTGGCTGTAAAAAACGGCGATATAGCTACCTTTAAAAGAGTGCCCGGCATAGGAGAGAAAACTGCCAAACTACTTCTAGCCCAGCTTGGCGATGCTAGCTTTTTAGCTACTACTAGTGCAAATCCAGCTAATAATGAAGCACTTTTAGCGCTAGAGAGCCTTGGCTTTAAGCGTGAGGCTATCAGTCTAGCATTATCAAAATGTAGTTCAAGTGAGACCGTCTCACTCATAAAAGAAGCACTAAAAATACTAAAAAAATAGGATAAATAATGATAAAATCAGTATCCCTAGCCTGCGGTGGTGGCGGGGCAGAAATGAATGTGCTTATAAATGATGTGATTTTTAAGTGCTTTGATAATGAAATTTTGCGCCAAAGCAATGATGGGGCTTTGCTCGATTTTGGCTCTAAAAAGCTAGTTTTTACCACTGATAGCTTTGTGGTAAATCCTATATTTTTTGCTGGTGGCGATATCGGCAAAATCGCAGCTTGTGGCAGTATAAACGACATAGCTATGATGGGCGCAAAGCCTTTGTATCTAAGCTGTGCTTTAATCATCGAAGAAGGCTTTGAGCTTGCTAATTTAGAGCGTATTTTATGCTCTCTTGCTAGCGTGGCAAAAGACGCTGGGCTAAGCGTAGTATGTGGCGATACAAAGGTCGTGCCAAAGGGTGCTTGTGATGGTATTTTTATAAACACTAGTGCAATTGGCAAGCTAATAGATGAGAGCTTGCCAGCTAGCACAAAAAGGCTAAAATCAGCAAACTCTGAAAAAAAGATAAAAATTTTGCTAAGTGGCGATATAGGCAGGCACGGAGCAGCCTTGCTAGCTAGTAGGCATGGTTTGCAAAGCTTGCTTAGTAGCGACTGCGCTGCTCTAAATGCTGTGGTTGAAAGTCTTTATAACGCAGGCATTAGACCACTAGCGATGAGAGATGCGACTAGAGGCGGACTTAGTGCTGTTTTACATGAGTGGGCTAGGGTGCGTGGTGGCATAGAAGTGTGTGAAGAAAAAGTCGCTGTGAGTGCTGAGGTTATGGGGGTTTGCGAGTTACTTGGCTTTGAGGCGTATGAACTAGCAAATGAAGGCACTTTTGTGCTAGCTGTGAGCGAAGATGAGAGCCAAATTGCGCTAAAGGTACTAAAAGAGTTTAATTTAGCTGCGCAGATTATCGGTGAGTTTTGCGCTGATTTTAAGGGCGTTAGGCTAAAAAATATTTATGGCTCAAAAAGATTTTTAGATGAGCCAAAGGGCGAGTTACTGCCTAGAATTTGTTAAAAGGATAAAAAATGCATGAATTATCAATAGTCCAAGACCTGCTAAAAGTATGTGATACAAATGCCACAGAACAAGGTGCATCGTCTGTAAAAAGAGTAGAAATCCAAATCGGCAAGTTAAGTGGTGTGGAACCACACTATCTAAAAAAGGCCTTTGATGCTTTTAAAGTAGGTGGGCATTGTAGTGATGCTGAACTAATAATAGAAATCCAAGATATCATCGTGCGTTGCTGCCAGTGCGGCAGAGAGGGCACTATCATGGCAAATGAGTTTGTCTGCCCGATGTGTGGTAGCAGAGAGCTTGTGGTGATAAAAGGCGAGGATTTGGTTTTGATGCGCTTAGAGCTTGAGAAATGAGAATTCTAGATTAAAATTCAAGCATTTTTGGCTAAAATGTAAGAATTCTAGATTAAAATTCAAACATTTTTAGCTAAAATATAAGAATTTAAGCTAATTTTAATTGACAAAAGCTAAAAAACTCATTATAATTTCAGTCTTTTCATCGTTGGGGTATCGCCAAGCGGTAAGGCATCAGGTTTTGGTCCTGACATTCGGAGGTTCGAATCCTCCTACCCCATCCACAAAAAATCCTTCTTATTTATCGCGAGGTAGAGCAGTTGGTAGCTCGTCGGGCTCATAACCCGGAGGCCGCAGGTTCAAGTCCTGCCCTCGCAACCAAATTTTTAAATTATAGAAAATTTTAAGTTTTTATTGGCTACAATTCGCCTTGACATTCGATAAGTCAAATACCACCTCCAAGTCCTTTGTGGGCTTGGAGGTTTTTTTATTTATTTTGGCTATTTTTATTCTTTTTTTGTTATAATTTAAGCAAAAACTGGAGTAAAAGCACAATGCAAACTTCCAAATGCGCTTTATTTATTGATTGTGAAAATGTTCCGGTATCGTTTTTGCCACAGATTATTTCAGCCTTAGAGCCTTTTAATGTGTGTTCTAAAAAAGCCTATGCAAACTGGCAGATTTCTACACCTTGGAGCCAAATTTTAGACAAGTTTGGCATAGAACCTGTGCAGATTTTTCACAAAGGGCTTAAAAACTCTAGCGATTTGCGCCTTAGCTTGGATTGTTTGCAAATGGCGTATGAAAGGACTGATATCACTCACTTTGCTTTGGTTACTAGCGATAGTGATTTTAGGCATTTGGTCTTTAAGCTACTTGATTTGGGGCGTGAGGTTTTAGGCTTTGGCGAGAGCAAGACTGATAATGACTTTGCTGGGATTTTTACTACTTTTCATCTGCTAAAAGCACCTGAGCTAAAAATACAAGCAAAAGAAAAAATACAAAACAAAGTAGATAAGAGCGAACAAGATGACTTTTTAAAAGCTATTATTTGGGCTTGCGCTGGCTTTGAGGGCTTTACTGAGATAAACAAAATCAACTCAAAAATGATAGCTCATTTTGGCAAAGACTGGGGGATAAGAAAAACCTCTTTTAAAAGCTGGGCGAGGTTTTTTAAGCTATATTCGGCATTTTTTGATATTTGCTACGAAGATGAAGAAAAGCACACCGGCATGAGCGTGCGACTAAAAGAAAACGCTCTTTTAAAAATATAAAAATCAAATCTAGAATTCCTAAGCTAAGACCACTAGGAATTCTAAATTTATTCTTAGGGAATTCTAGATTTATTTTTGGGAATTCTAAATTTATTCTTGGAATTCTAGATTTTTGCTCGCTTTTAGGCTGGATAAGCCTAGCTCGCAAATTTTATAAGGGCTACGCTCTAAACCCTTGGGACCCTAAAACTCCGCAAAAATCTAGAATTGCTTTATCTGTTTTTTTTTTTTTTTTGCTTCGCATCCGTTGGTTGCTTCACATCCGCTGGTTGCTTCGCATCCGCTGGTTGGGGGTTAGGGGGTATTTTTAGGGAATTCTAGAATTCCTTACTATGCCATCATCGGGCTTGGCCCGAGGATCTCTATGGAATTCTAGATTCTTTGTGATGAGATCCCCCAGTCAAGCTGTGGGATGACATAATAGGGAATTCTAGAATTCCTAGTTAAAAATTCTAGAATTCCTAGGCAAAATCACTAGAAATTCTAGATTTTGTTTAAAAGAAACCCCCTAACCCCCAGAAAACTAGAATTCCTAAAGCAAAAACTAGAATTCCTAGAATAAAATCTAGAATTCCTAAAATAAAAACTAGAATTCCTAAAATAAAAACTAGAATTCCTAAAATAAAATCTAGAATTCCTAGAATAAAAAACTAGAATTCCTAGAATAAAATCTAGAATTCCTAAACAAAATGAGCAAAATACCTAAAATCACTCTTCGCCAAAAAGAGCTTTTAGATTTTTTAGGCCTTCTTCGTTGTCTTTGTGCTCGCTGCTGCCGCTCTCTATAAGCTCTATTTCGTAGCCTGTGAGCATGCTAGCTAGGCGGATGTTTATGCCTGCTTGGCCTATGGCCTTGCTTTTTTGTTCAGCATCTATCATTACCACAGCTTTTTTATCTTCGATTTTTACGCTGATGATGCGAGCTGGGCTAAGCGCGCGCGCGACAAAAATCGCAGGGTCTGCGCTATACTCGATTGCGTCTATGTTTTCACCATTTAGCTCTTTGCTAACAGCGTTTATTCTCACGCCTTTTACTCCCACAGCAGTGCCTACAGCATCTACATTTGGACTGGTTGAAAAGAACGCTACTTTTGCCTTTTTGCCAGGAATTCTTGCGCTATTTTGGATGATTACGCTACCTTCTTTTATCTCAGGTACCCCAGCTTTTAAAAGAGCTTCTAAAAACTTTGGCGAGGTGCGAGTAAGCTCGATTTTGATACCCAAACGCTTGTCAAAATGCACGCTGCGAATAAGTGCTTTTATGGTATCGCCGACTTTGAATTTCTCATCTTTTATGCGGTTTTTGCGGCTCATTAGCGTTTTTGTCTCGCCAACTTCTACAAAGGTCGTCTCGTCATTTCCCACGCTTGTAACCACGCCGATTACTAAGCTGCCTATTAAAGCGGTGTATTTTTCATACACTTTATCATCGATTAGCTTGCCGATGTGGTATTCTATTTCTTTTGAGAGGGCAGCAGCTGCGGTGCGGCCGTAGTTTTCTAGGTTTAGTTCGTAGTTTAAAGAGTCGCCGATTTCTAGGCTTTTATCAATTTGCCTAGCTTTTTTTAGGCTGATAAAATGCGTCTCATCAAGCCTCTCATCATCATCTGCGACTACTAAAATATGCTCATAAAGGCGTAGTTCTTTGCTGGCTTTGTCTATTTGGACATCGTATTCTAGCCCTTCGCCTATTACTTTTTTGGCTGTTTGGATAAAGGCTGTTTTTATGCGCTCAGCGACATCTGCGTATTCTAGTCCTTTTTCATTTGCTATTGATTCTATTATATCTGCGATTTTTTCCATTTTACACCTTAAAATTTTTGGGAATTTTTAAAAGCAAGAACGCAATTAAAAAGCAAGAGCGCAATTATAGCTTAATTTTATTAAAGTTAAATAAAATTTTAAGGCAAATTTGCTATAATTTGCGCTTTAAAATTTTAAAAAAAAGGGTGGCAAATGGAGTTAAAACTAGCAAGAACTGAGCTTAAATCAAAGCCAAAAGCCAGCATTAGCATTGATAAAATCGAACAAGACCTAGAAAAAGAAGGTGAGAAAATCTACTATTTTGATAGGGATAACACCCATAAACAGCTAATTTCTTTGGTAGAAAACTTCGAGAAAAAGGGCTTTAGCGTATATCACCGCATAGTAAAATATGGACTTGACGAAAACGACTATTGCTACGAGGTACATATACTTTGAAGTTATTTGTTCGCACGCTTGGCTGTGCGATGAATGTCAAAGACTCAGAGCATTTCATCTCACAGCTAAAAGACGACTATGAGCTTTGTGATAGTCCAAATGATGCTGATTTAGTGCTGATTAACACTTGTTCTGTGCGTGAAAAACCAGTTCAAAAGCTCTTTAGCGAACTAGGCGCACTTCACAGAGATATGAAAAGTGGAGCGAAGCTTGGCGTGTGTGGCTGCACGGCCTCTCACCTTGGAGAGGCTATAATAAAGCGCGCGCCGTATGTAAGTTTCGTGCTTGGGGCTAGAAATGTAAGCCTTATCAAAGAGGCTGTTGCTACACCACGCTTTGTGCGAACGAGCATAGAAAATGACGAAACAAACTTTGAGTTTGAAAACTCGTATAGCTCAAATCCTTACAAAAGCTACATAAACATCATGGTAGGCTGCGATAAAAAATGCACCTACTGCATAGTGCCACACACCAGAGGAGACGAGCTAAGCGTGCCAAAAAGCATTATTTTAGCCGAGGCCAGAAAGGTGGCTGAAAGTGGGGCAAAAGAGATTTGCCTACTAGGACAAAATGTAAATAACTACGGCAAACGTTTTTCTAGCGAGCAAGAAAAAATAGATTTTAGCGACTTACTCTGCGAACTTTGCGAGATAAAGGGCATTGAGCGAATTCGCTTTACTAGCCCGCATCCACTTCACATGGATGATAAATTCCTTGAAGTTTTTAGCACTCAGCCAAAAATCTGCAAAAGCATTCACATGCCATTACAATCAGGCTCAACAGCTATTTTAAAAGCGATGAAAAGAGGCTACAGCAAAGAGTGGTTTTTAAATAGAGCTAGCAGATTAAGAGAGCTTTGTGGTGATAAACTCTCAATCAGCACTGATATCATCGTGGCTTTCCCTGGAGAGAGCGATGCGGACTTTAAAGACACCATGGATGTCATTGAAAAGGTGCGTTTTGAGCAGATTTTTAGCTTCAAATACTCGCCTCGCCCGCTAACTCCGGCTGCAAATATGGAGCAAATAGAACCAAAAATCGCTAGTGAGCGTCTAAGCCACCTGCAATCTCGCCATAATGAAATACTTGATGATATAACAAACTCTAAGGTAGGCGAGGTGATGAGCGTGTATTTTGATGAGCTAAGAGCTGGCGGTAAGGCGGCTGGCAGAAGTGATAATAACTTTGCTGTGGCAGTAAAAGGTAGCGAAGAGCTACTTGGCAAGGTCTGCGATGTTCGCATCACAAGCGCACAGCGCATGTTGCTAAGTGGCGAGCTAGCGTAGGGAATTCTAGAATTCCTAAGAATAAATCTAGAATTCCTAGGATAAAATTCTAGAATTCCTAAGACTAAAAATACCTTAAATTTTAGTGGGATTTTAGGGCTACTAAGTGTTTAGGGCATAGCACTTATAAAAAGCAGTGTGACTTGCCCCACTAAAGCGAGCAAAATTCTAGAATTCCTAAGGAATTTGATTTGGGAATTCAAGTTTAAGGAATTCTAGTTTCGGGAATTTTAGATTTAGGAATTCAAGTTTAAGGAATTTTAGATTTTGCTTAAAAGATACCCCCTAACCCCCAGAAAACTAGAATTCCATATAGAGATCCTCAGCTCAAGCTAGGGGATGACATAGTAGGGAATTCTAGAATTCCTAAGAGTTTAATATAAAAGTAAAAAGTTGAAAAATAAATTTGTTTTAAAAATCGCTGAGTACATCATCACTGCTTTACTAAGACTGATATTTTTTACTTGTAAAAAGACCTTTAAAGGCGCACCGCCAAGTGAGCCCTTTATCTTGTTGTTTTGGCACGACCGCCTAGCTTTTATGCCGTTTTTGCGCCAAGATTTTATCCAAAAAACTTGCCAAAAAGACTTTTATGTAGTTATCTCTCAGCACGGCGATGGCGAGCTGATTACGCGCATTATTAGCCATTTTGGCATAAAAGCCGTGCGAGGCAGCAGCAAAAAAGGTGCTGTATCAGCCATGATAGCAGCCCTAAAAGTGCTAAAAAACGGCGATAATCTAGTAATCACCCCAGATGGCCCAAGGGGGCCTAGGCACTCTATTAGCGATGGCTGTGTAACTATACCGCAAAAAACAGGCGCAAAGCTAGTAGCAGTAAGCTATAGCTCAAGTAGTTCGTGGCATTTTAAAAGCTGGGATAGGATGGAGCTTCCTAAGCCTTTTTCAAAGGTTGAGTTTGTGATTGGAGAGGCTTTTAGCGTTGATGGGCTTGATCCCCATGCGGCAAAAGAAAAAATTGCGCAAGAATTTGCTAAAATAAAGAGTTTTTAATGCGAAATTTGATATTATCTGCGCCAAAAAATTTTAGGTTGGGACTGTGAGTTTTATTCGCTCTTTTATCAAAAACCTTTATGTGTGCGTATTTGTTGATAATACAGAGTGTTCTATCTTTGGTAAGTTTGTAAAAAATCAAAGCGATTTAGGCACTATTGAGGCTGATTTTGAGATAACTGAAAAGCACATCGATTTTAAGTTTAACGACTATATCAAAAAAAATACCAAAAAAGCCCACTCTACCTATGTAGCACTGCTGCTTAGCACTAAAAAGCAATGGGCTTTGCCGGTGGCTGATCGTGTGGGGTATAATCAATTTGGCGTAAATTATAATGAAGTTCAAGTAGTAAATATGCCAGGTGGTTGGAGTATTTTTATCTCAAATGATGAAATAGCAAATCAAACTAAGTTTTTAAATGGCTTAAAGCCTGATTTACTCTACTCGCCTTATGTACTGCTGTATGAAAAAATCTGCGAGTTTAGAGCTGATGATCGTATCACGCTGTATGTTTATGCTCAAGATACTAGCTGTACGATGATGGTCTTTGCTGGGCTGGAGATGCGCTATGCTGCATACTTTTGCGAGGGTGAAGAAGAAAAAATGGCAGAAGAAGACACAATCGCACCTATAAACATCGCTGATATCGATAATATCATCGCAAAAGAAGATGATAAGTTCTCAGCCTTAAATGCACTAAACGACCTGGATGATGATAATTTTGAGCTAAATGGGCAGTTTTGCGATATTACTAAGGTAGAAGATGTCGAGCGTAGCGGAGCTCAAATAGAAGAAAGTCTACAAAAAGTAGGCCGCAGCGGTAATATGCTAAATAATATCAAAGAAGCTATGAAAGAATACTACCGAAATCCGCTCTATCAAAGTGAGTTTATAGAAAAAATCGTGGTTTTTGATAGTCAAGATGTGCTTGATGAACAAAGCTTTATTGATGTTGTGGGGCATGAGATTTTTGTAGATTCAGCTGTGTTTAAGGTGGATCGCAACGAAGACCTACTAAGTATCATAAAAAGAGAGCTAAATCCATGACAAAGCACCCTCTTACTTATAGCTTTATTCAGCCAAAATTAAAGCCTATTTTATCGCTATTTAGCTTGATTTGGATATCGCTTATAGGCTTTATTAGCGTGGTTTGCTTGATTGTGAACTTTTCTATAAAAATACTTTCTTATAACCTAAAAGAAGCCACAAACGCAAATCAAGTAAGCTATGATGAGTATAACCGCAGAATAGTAATCATTAAAGAACACACCAAAAATCTAAGCGAACAGCAAGATGAGATTGAAAGTATTTTAGCTACAAACCAAGCATTAAAGCGAAGCTTGCAAAATATCTATGATATTGTGCCTGATACTGTTACGCTTGATTTTGTTAAGCTTGATAAAAACTCTTTAGAAATCCGTGGTAGGACGCCTAGCAAAGAGGCCTTTACCTTGCTTATGGAAGCACCGCTAAAAAGTATTTTTACCAAGACAAAAACCACATTTTACCAGCTGCCAAACGGCTGGCTGAACTTTACTAGCATTAGCACTAGCGAGGACTAAAATGATGACAAAAGACCATAGCCTAAAAGAAATAGATGTTTTAAAGCTTATTATGTATGTGCTGGCTTTTATTTTTGCTTTGGTGTTTTTTATCGTTTTGCTCATAATCCCAAGCATAAAAGAGTATAAAAGGCTAAAAATCCAAAACCAAGCTAGCATTGTGAATTTAAACAAAATTGAGCAGATCTACAAGAGCTACGCAGGCGCACTAAATGACTTTAAAATCAAAAATAGCAAGCTACTAAATGCTGCTGTGGCGCCCTTTGACGAAAAAGACTTTATTGAACAAGCAAAAAAATATTTTAGCGAAGTGGAGCTAATAAGCATACCAAATGATGATGGAGAAAGCATTTATAGGCTAAATACAGTTTCTACTATTTACTCTGCGCAAAAACTCTATGAGTTTATGGACTTTTTAAACGACTATAAAAACATCGTCGTTTTAGAATTCCCTGCAGAAGTAAGGGTAAAAAGACAAAGCCTAGAGAGCACAATAAATCTACAAATTTTCAAATCAAAACTTACTAATTAGCTACGGAATTCTAGGGAATTCTAGGGAATTCTTAGCTACGGAATTCTAAGGAATTCTAGAATTCCCTAGCTTGCCCCCTTGCTTTTTAGCACAGCAAATATCGTTTTTATCATAATCTCAAAATCAAAGAGCAGGCTCCAGTTTTTGATATAAAGCAGGTCTATTCTAAGGCGAGAGCGAAAGCTAGTGTTTGAGCGTCCGCTGATCTGCCATAGCCCAGTGATGCCTGGGCGAATTAGCAAAATCCCAGACAAAAAGCCCTTCATTTCGTGGCGTTCATTTACCATATAAGGTCTAGGCCCTACTAGGCTCATCTCACCTAAAAGCACATTTATAAGCTGTGGGAGCTCATCAAGGCTGCTTTTGCGCAAAAACGCCCCAAAAGCACTAATCCTAGGGTCATTTATAAACTTATGATATTTTGCGTAATACGCAGCCTCATCTGGATTTTGGCGCAAAAACTCATCCATAAAGCTCTGATCGCTTCTCATTGTGCGAAATTTCAAGCATTTAAAGACCTTGCCGTGTTGTCCTAGGCGGTTTTGGATGAAAAACACAGGCTCTTTAGGCTCTTTTAGCTTTAAAATTACAGAAATTATGAACATTACAGGCAGCCAAGCAGGACTAGTAACTAGCACCAAAAGCTTATCAATTAGGCTTTTTCTGCGCTGATTTTGCGGTAAAAAAATGGCTCTAATGCGTTTCTTTAAATATTTCATATTCTTTTTTCAAATATTCATTTATATTTTTTCTAAAGTTTTCATTGCTAAAAGTTTTAGCATAGGCACTTAGCTTTGCTGGGTCGTAATCAAGCTCAAAACTAGCTTTTATAGCCGTATTTAGACTGCTTTCATTTTGAGCGCTAAAAAGCACGCCAGAACTACCAAAGCCGCCTTTTTGCGAGCCCTTTACGCTCTCAGCCACGCCACCTTTATCGTAGGCAATAACAGGTGTGCCACAGCTCATAGCCTCCAAAGCAGCTATTCCAAAGTCCTCAACCCCAGCATACACAAAGCCCCTAGCGCTGCCAAGCAGTTTTACAAGCTCATCTTTGCTAACCTTACCAAGCAGTTCTACATTTGGTTTTGCGATAGCTTTTAGCTCGCTCATTTGCTCTCCATCACCTACCACCACTAGCTTTAAGCCACTTTCATTGAAAGCACGCACTAGCAAATCAGTCCTTTTATACCCCACAAGTCGCCCACAAGTGATGAAATAATCATCTTTTTTCTCTTGTAATCTAAAATCACCAGTGTTTACAGGCGGGTAGATTACAGCTGCGTCTCTGCCATAGATTTTTTTGATACGAGAGGCGATAAAGTGCGAAATAGCAATGATTTTGTCGCTTCTATTTGCACAGCTGCCATCCCAAATGCGAAAGCGATATAAAAGCTCAGCGATAAAAGGCCTTAAAAGCGCATTTTGTCCTTCTAAATACAGCTCTTTCATATCCCAAGCATAGCGAGTAGGGCTATACATGTAGCTGATGTGAAGCTGAGTGGCGTCTGTTAGAATATTTTTTGCTACGCAGTGAGAGGATGAGAGCACAAGCTCATATTCACGCAGGTCAATGCTCTCAATCGCTCTACTAAACAGCGGCAAATAATGCCTAAAAAAACGCTTAGCAAAAGGAAGCTTTTGGATAAAAGTAGTGCTAACAGTTTTGCCGCCAAGCACGAGCTGCCTATCATCAGCACTCATAAAATCCACAAGCGCAAAAATATCAAAATCATAGAGTTTGTTAAACTGCTCAATGCATCTCTCAGCACCGCTATACACATCAAGCCAGTCGCAAACCAAAGCCTTTTTTACATTTTCCATTTTTTAAATCACCAAGAGTGTAGTCTAGCATATTTTTGCTGATTTTTTCTAAATTCTAGCACTTAAAAAGGAATTCTAGAATTCCTAGGCTAAAAATTTTATTTTTTTTAGTAAAACAATGCTTTCAATGTGATTAGTATGCGCAAACTGATCAAAGAGCGCAAAATCTGTGATTTTATGCGTTTTTACTAAAAGATCTAAATCACGCCTTAAACTAGCCTGAGAACATGAAATATAAATGATATTTTGGAATTCCATCATTAGATTTAGCACGCTCTCATCACAGCCTGCTCTGGGCGGGTCAACCAAAATATGTGAAAAATCATAGCTACTAAGCTCTAAGTGTTTTAAGCGCTTAAACTCACGCTCTGCGCGCAAAGCCTTGGCAAACTCATCAGCGCTTAGCCTAGCAAATTCTAGATTTTTCACGCCGTTTTGCTCTGCGTTTTGCTTTGCTAGAGCAGTGCTAGCTTTGTTTATCTCAGTGGCTAAAGCCTTGCGAAAAAGCGGCGCAAGTGCCACGCTAAAATTACCATGCCCGCAGTAAAGCTCGCAAAGATCCTTTTTATCATGATTAGCAAGTTTTGAATACACGAAATTTAGCATTTTTTCATTAGCACTAGCATTTGGCTGGATAAAGCCATCAGGGCTGATTTTATAGCTTAGAGTTTTGGAATTCACAGTTATTTTTTGATTTAAAATCTCAGAGCCAAAGACAAGTTTTTTACCCTTTGAGCGAGCAATTAAGCTTATTTTAAGCTCGTTAGCTAGGTTTTCAAGCTCGGCTTTTATACTCTCTATATCCTTGTGATAAAGCAAAATCGCTAGCACTTCATCACTGCTAGCTACAAACTCACAGCCAAAAATACGCTCTTTTAAACTAGAATTCCTATTTATTTTTTCTAAAATCCTTGGCATTAGAGCTGAGATTTTAGTATCCACAATAGAGCAAGTCTCTATGATCACAGGCTTTTTATCCGCCCCATTCATAGCGTAATGAACTCCGCTCTCATCATGCCAGAGCCTAAACTCAGCGCGCGAGCGAAAGCCACTCTCATTTGTATCAAAAAAACAGCACTCACCAGCAAAACCGCAAGCCTGCCAAATACCACTAAAAAGCTCTTTTGTGCGGGCGATTTTTAGCTCTTTTTGGCTTTTGTAATCAAGCTCCAAAACACAGCTCGCACAAGAGCCAAAAGAGCTACAAAGCGCAGTATTCATCACTTGCCCTCAAAGGCAAATCCAGCCCAGCTTTGTGAAACTGGCATAACCTCTAAGTAGTTTATATTTACATGCTTTGGTAGGGCTACGATATCGCAGATTACCTTAGCAACATCATTTGCGCTTAGATATTTTGTGCCATCATACACAGCATCAGCCCTAGCTTTATCGCCTTTAAATCTAACTTCGCTAAACTCAGTCTTTGCGATACCTGGGGCTATTGTAGTAACTCTTATATCCTTGCCTTTTAGATCATTTCGCAAGGTGTGAGAAAAGAGCCGCACAAAAGCCTTCGTGCCGCCATAGACATGACTTCCAGGATATGGATAAGCCCCAGCCACTGAGCCAAGATTAAAGATTATTCCGCCACGCTCTAAGTGCGGTAAAAACGCCTTTGTGGTATAAAGAAGTCCTTTGATATTCGTATCAATCATAATCTCAAAGTCCTCTAAACTAGCGTTTTCAAAGCTTTCTTGCCCTAGGGCAAGCCCAGCGTTATTTACCAAAATTTCAATATTTTGCCACTGTTTAGGTAGGTTTTTTGCTACCTCAAACACAGCATTTTTATCACGCACATCAAGGGCGTAAACTAAGCTTGGATTTTTAAGCTCAGCTTGAAGCTCTTTGAGTTTTTCTAATCTTCTAGCACAGGCGATTACGGCAAATCCTGCGTTATCAAGCATTTTTGCTAGGCTTAGCCCAAAGCCAGAACTAGCCCCAGTTATGAGTGCGATTTTCATTTTTTCACCTTTTTTATAAAAATTTTTGCGATTATAGCAAGATTGCGCTATAATTTGCGAATTTTTTAGATTTTAAGGTAAATAATGGAATTTCAAATAAACGCAAAAGACGGCGCCGCAAGAGCTGGGGTTATCAAAACAGCTCATAGTGAGATTTTGACGCCTGTTTTCATGCCTGTTGGCACCTGTGGGGCGGTAAAAAGCCTTGATACAGATGACATTAACACGCTTGGCGCAAAGATAATCCTAGCAAACACCTACCACATGTATCTTCGCCCAGGCTCAGAGGTGATGAAAAAAATGGGCGGACTTCACGGCTTTACTGGCTTTAAGGGCTCGTTTTTAACAGATAGCGGCGGCTTTCAGGCCTTCTCGCTAAGTAGCAATTCAAAAGCAGATGAAAACGGCATAAAGTTTAAAAGCCACATTGATGGCAGCACTCACTTTTTTACCCCGACTTCTGTGCTAGACATGGAGTATGCTCTTTGTAGCGATATAATGATGGTCTTAGACGATCTAGTCGCCTTGCCAGCTGATATAAAAAGACTTAGCAAAGCAGTGGATCGCACACTAAAATGGGCAAAAATCAGCCTTGAATATCACGCCCAAAACTCGCAAAATGATGAAAAAATCGCTCGCCAAAATCTCTTTGCTATCATCCAAGGTGGCACAGACAAAGAGCTTCGCAAGCATTGCGCTAGCGAGTTAACTGATATGAGAGCTAAAAATGGCAGAGTCTTTGATGGGCTTGCTATCGGCGGACTTAGCGTGGGTGAGAGCGCTGATGATATGTATGAGTGCGTAGAAAACACTATCCCGCACACTGATGAGAGCCGTCCACGCTATCTTATGGGAGTTGGCACGCCTGAGAATTTAATAGAAAATATTTATCGTGGCGTGGATATGTTTGATTGCGTTTTGCCCACTCGCAACGCACGAAATGGCACGCTTTATACGAGCTTTGGCAAGCTTAGCATTAAAAACGCTCGTTTTGCTAGCGATGAGAGTACGCTTGATCCGCTTTGTTCTTGTCATACTTGCAAGCATTATAGCAGGGCGTTTTTACACCATTTATTTAGAGCAAAAGAGCTTACCTTTTACCGCCTAGCAAGCTTGCATAATTTACATTTTTATCTAAATCTTATGAGCGAGGCTAGAGCTGCGATTATACAAAAGCGCTTTGATGCTTTTAGAGCGAAGTTTTATAGCGATAGAGCAGGGGAATTTTAGATTTTGCCTTAGGAATTCTAGAATTCCCTACTATGTCATCCCTCAGCTTGAATAGGGGATCTCTATATGGAATTCTAGAATTCTCTGCGTCATTGCGAGGGAGTAAAGCGACCGAAGCAATCTCTAGGAATTCTAGATTTATTCTAGGAATTCTAGTTTTCTGGGGGATTAGGGGGTTTCTTTTAAGCAAAATTTAGAATTCCCCCAAAAACGCAGATAAAGCAAGAGAATTCTAGATTTTTACTGGGTTTTAGGGGCAGCAGCCCCTAAGGGTTTAGGGCGTAGCCCTTATAAAATTTGCGAGCTAGGCTAGATTTATCTAGCCTAAAAGCGAGCAAAAATCTAGAATTCCAAGAATAAATCTAGAATTCCAAGAATAAATCTAGAATTCCAAGAATAAATCTAGAATTCCAAGAATAAATCTAGAATTCCAAGAATAAATTTAGAATTCCTAGAGATTGCTTCGCTTCGCTCGCAATGACGAGAATTCTAGAATTCCTAGAGAGATTGCTTCGGTCGCTTTGCTCCCTCGCAATGACGGAATTTTAAATGAAATCCTCGGGTCAAGCCCGAGGATGACATAGTAGGGAATTCTAGAATTCCTAAGAATAAATCTAGAATTCCTAGGGGTAAAAATACCCCCGCACCTCCAAAAAAGCCAAAAAATTCTAAGGAATTTTATAAGCGCATTTTTAAGCATTTTTAAGCATTATCGTTTTAATTCATTTGTAGTTTGGAGCATAGCATCGCTGGTTGTGATCGCCTTTGAGTTTGCTTCGTAGGCACGCTGACCGGTGATTAGCTCGGTCATTTCCTCTACTAGCTGGACATTGCTCATCTCTACAAAGCCTTGTTTTATCTGTCCAAGTCCGTCTTGACCGGCTATTCCTATGATAGGCGCGCCGCTTGCGCCTGTTTCTAAAAATAGATTATCGCCACTTGAGTGAAGTCCGGCTGGGTTTATGAAGTTTACTATCTCGATTTGTCCTACTTGTTGCATTTCTTGCGCACCTGGCTGGAGCACGCTTACAGTGCCGTCTATACCGATAGCGATTTGCGTGGCATCAGCTGGGATTGTGATGTTTGGCACTAATTGTAGTCCGTCGTCATTTACGATATTTCCATCACTATCTAGCTTCCAAGCACCATTTCTTGTATAAGCTGTGGTGCCATCTGGCATTTGTACTTGAAAAAAGCCATTGCCAGCAATTACCATATCAAGGTTATTTCCAGTTTCTTTAAAATACCCTTGGCTGTGAATTTTTGTTATCGCCTGCGGACGCACGCCAAGTCCTACTTCGATGCCAGTTGGGTGCGTGGTAGTCGTGCTTGTAGGCGTGCCAGCATAGCTCATTACTTGATACATTAGATCGGCAAACTCAGCTCTATTTTTCTTATATCCCATTGTATTTACATTTGCGATGTTGTGAGAGGTAACATCTACTTGTGTTTGTTGTGCTATCATGCCAGTGGCAGCTGTAAATAGTGATCTTACCATATTTTATCCTTTTATTTAGGCTCTAATTGAGCCTAGTTTTGTTATTGCTTCGTTGTTCAGGTCGTTCATGTGCGTTGTCATTACTTTTTGGTAGCTCTCTACTAGGCGCTGGGTTTCGATGAGATTTACCATTTGCGTGACTGGATTTACATTTGACATCTGCACAAAGCCTTGGCGCAAGGCACCGCTATTTTCAGTGTCAGTTACATCCTCAGGGTAGGCTGGGATGTAGAGATTATCGCCCTCTTGCTTTAGCGTGCGAAGGTCTCTTGGCTGAGCGATATAGAGCCTGCCTAGCTGGACTTCATCGCCGTATACATCGCCATTTGGCGTGATTGCGATTTGAACATTATTTGGCACTTGGATGCCACGAGCGTTATCAGGCAGGGCTTCATAGCCTGCATTTAGCACTCTATAGCCCTCTTTTGTGACTATATAGCCATCAGGATCAAGGGTTAGTGCTCCATTTTTTGTTAGTCTAGTCTCACCAGCTGGAGTTTGGACGAGTAAAAATGCATCCTCACGCACGATAGCCACATCAAGAGCGTTTGTGCTAGCTTTTAAGCCACCTGCGCTAAAGTCCGTGTAGACATCATTGATATTTGGCACTCTATCTATGCTGCGAGCTAGGAACTTTGCGGCGTCTTTTGTGTGATTATCTAGTGGCAGCTCATCGCGCGTTTCTTTGAAAATCCGCTCAAAATCAGCGATAACCACATCTTGGCGTTTGTAGCCTATGGTGTTTACATTTGCTAGGTTTTGGGTGATTACATCAAGGCGGTTAAACTGCGTAACCATCGCACCTGTGGCTTGATAATAGCCGTTATTCATAAGCAAATCCTAAAATATTTTAGGCTTATCAAGCAAAATGTGTTCCAGTTAGTCGTGGGAATTCTAGAATTCCCTAGGAATTCCTAGGGAATTCTAAACTCGCGCTGTCCTTTGGGCTTTGCAGCAGCGGCAGTAGAAAGCTAGGGAATTTTGACGGAATTTTAGAATTCTTTGTGATGAGATTCTCGGGTCAAGCCCGAGAATGACACAAGGCAAGGGAATTTTGACGGCGATTTAATGAGATTGCTTCGGCTTTTTCAAAGCCTCGCAATGACGCAGAGAATTTTAGAATTCTCTAGAGCAGAGATTCTCGGGTCAAGCCCGAGAATGACACAAGGCAAGGGAATTTTGACGGAATTCTAGAATTCCCTAATTACTGAACCGTTCGCAAATATCCATTTGCGTTTAAGAATAGATATAGCTCGCCTAAAATCTGCTTTTTGGCTTTTTCGCTCACGCTATTTGAGGCTTCTATCCGGCGGTTTAGCTCGCTGCGGATAGCGTCTATATCGTAGTCTAGGTCATATAAAATATCCATTATGCTTTGGGCTTCTATTAGCTCTTTTATCTCATAGCCATTCTCAGTTGGCACGATTATAGCTTCTGTTGGGTGGGTAAAAAGATTGTGACTCATGCCAAGCACCTCTTGATACGCACCAACTAAGAAAAAGCCTAGAAAATACGGCTCTTTGCTGATATCTATATCGTGTAGGAAAAGCGGATTGTCCTTGCTATCAAAGCCGATTTCGCCGTCGCTATCGCAGGTGATATCCCAAATAGAAGCTGAGAGCGTAGGGCGCTCATCAAGGTGCTTAAGTGGAGCGATAGGAAAATGCTGTTTAAGCCCCCAAAAATCAGGCATGCTTTGAAAAATGCTAAAATTTACTAGATAGCGCTCTTGAATTTCGTTTTGGATGCGGCGAAGGTCGGCGTAGTCGTCCTTGTCATTTAGAATGCTAATTGTCTTTCGTACGATTAGATGGACGAGTATTTCAGCATTTGAGCGGTCCTCTAAATCTACATAGCCTAGATCAAAGAGCGTAAGCACGCTATCAAGGTGCGAGGTAGCATCGTGGAGATACTCGATTGCGTTGCTTTTATTTATGTTTGTGTATAGGTCGTGTAGCTCGCTTATGAGTGGTGGATTTTTCTTTTTTAGCTGGAGTTTTTTTTCGCTGTATTCTTGGCTAAAAAGCTCTAAAACAGGCGCAGTTAGCACAGCGTGGCTTGCTGCTACAAAGCGGCCGCTTTCTACGAATATATCAGGCACAGGCTCGTTTTTTTGCGCGGCTATGTTTTGAAGCAAAAAAACGACATCATTTGCGTATTCTTTTAGCGTGTAGTTTTTGGTCTCTTTGTGCTTAAACTGCGAGTATTCTATAGCTAGGCCGCCGCCAAGGTTGATAGCACTCAGGTTTTTTGCGCCCATTTTGCGTAGTTCTGCGTAGATATTGCCGGCTTCTTGTAGGGCTTTTTTTAGTGGGCCGATTTCTTTTATTTGCGAGCCGATGTGAAAGTGAATCATGTTAAAATGCTCTATTAGGCCATTTTTGCTAAGCAGTTTGACAGCTTCTATTAGCTCGGTTGATGTTAGTCCAAACTTTGAGTTTATGCCACCGCTTTTTGCCCAAATACCGCTGCCGCCGCTATGTAAGCGAATGCGCAGACCGATATTTGGCTTTGGTTTAAAGCGGTTTTTAGCAGTTTCAATTATAGTCTCTAGCTCGCCAAGACCTTCGATTGTGATAGTGATATTATGCCCCATTTCAGCTGCGATAAAGCCAAGATTAATAAGCTCCTTATCCTTAAAGCCATTTACCGTAATAGGCGAGCCAAGCTCGTTGTATGCCATGGCTAGAAGTAGCTCAGCCTTGCTTCCAGCCTCTAAGCCGTAGCCGTATTTTTTGCCAATTTCTACTAGATTTCCTACAAAGCCTGGGTATTGATTTACTTTTAGTGGATAGACAGCGCAGAAGTTGCCACCATAGTCAAACTCGCTCATAGCGGCTTTAAAGTTTGTATAAAGTTCGCTTATTTGTTTAGCTATAAGGTGCGGAAAACGCAGCAAAATAGGGCCTCTTATGCCGTCTTCACGGATTTTTTCTATCATGTCTTGTAAGGCTGGCTTGCTAGGTGTATTTAGACAGATTTTGCCTTTTTCTATGATAAAATCACCATTTGCCCAAATATTTAATCCATAATCATCTCTCATAATGCCCCCTTTAACTCGCTAATTTTAATGTGTTTTTCGCTTTTATTTTCTAGGTTTTTATACCAGATTTCGCCCTTTGCCTTCTCATCGCTGCCAAGACAGAGAAAGACTTTTGCGCCTTTTTTATCAGCTAGGCTCAAGTGCTTTGCTGGAGCTTTTGCCTCGTAGCTGATTTCTACTTTATGAGTTTTTCTAAGCTCACAGCCAAGTGCGAAAATCTCATCAATGAAAGTAGGTTCCAAGGCGCAAAGATAAATGCCATCACGCTGAGTGGCACTTTCTTTTGCGCCTAAAATTTCCATTATGCGCTCAATCCCCATAGCCCAGCCAACAGCAGGTGTAGGCTTGCCACCAAGCTCGCTAATTAACCCATCATATCGCCCACCGCCGATAACAGCTGCTTTTGCGCCTATTTCATCGCTTACAAACTCAAATGCGCTCTTACTATAATAATCTAGCCCACGCACTAGCCTATCATCTAGTTCGTATTCTACGCCAGCGTTTTTTAGCAGATTTTGGACTAGCTCAAAGTCCTTTTTACACTCATCATCAAGGCTATCAAGCACGCTTGGAGCATCTTTTAAAAGAGCCTGACATTTTTCATTTTTACAATCTAGAATTCTTAATATATTTGTATTTATGCGCCTAGCACAATCCTCGCAAAGCTCGTTAGCGCAGCCCTTTGCGTAGCTTTCTAGCTTTGTTTTAAACTCGCTCATACTCTCTTTATTTCCCAGCGAGTTTAGCTTCAAAGTAGCCTTTATGCCAAGCTCATCTAGAATTCTTTTTGCTAGTATGATGATAGCAGCGTCTTCGCGCGCGTCGCTTATGCCAAAACACTCTATGCCAAACTGATGAAACTCACGCTGACGACCACGCTGCGGTCGTTCGTAGCGAAACATAGAGCCATGGTAAAACCAGCGCTTTATGCCGCCAGCTTTATCAAGCTTGGCTTGTAAAAATGCTCGCACAACCCCAGCTGTGCCCTCAGGGCGCAAGCAAATGCTCTCTCCGCCCTTGTCGCTAAACTCATACATCTCTTTGCCTACTATATCGCTGCTCTCGCCAACTGAGCGGCGAAAAAGTGCGGTTTCTTCTAGCTTTGGTGTCTCAATAAAAGTAAAGCCAAAGTTTTGTGCTACCTTCGCACAAACACCTACCACACGCTCATACAAAGCCCCATCATTATCTAAAAAATCTCTCATACCACGAAGCGAGTTTATCATTTTTATTCCTTTATATTTAGTTCTTTTAGCCACTTAGTTTGTTTGAATTCTAGAATTTTAGAATTTTTTATTTGTGCTACTAGTTTAAAAGTATCGCTATTATCATAAATTCTAGCTTCATCTAGATACATTTTGCGCAGTGTTAGCGCAATGCGTGATGCTCTCATCTGCGTGGCAGGGTCTTTGTGATCACCTATGCTCCAAGCGATTTTACAAGCGTTTATGCGCCTGCCAAGGTCTATTGATTTGCTTACTAGCTCAAAGTAAGCAGTGGTCTTGCCAGCGCCATTTACACCAGCAAAAATGCTAGCCTTTGGAGTCATAAATTAGCCTTTATAAAATCAACTATTTTAGCATTTATCGCTGATATTTCATCATTTGCGTTTATTTCTATATAATTTAATTCAAGGTCTTTTAGCACAATCTCCATGTAGCCTTGAACTCTCATAAGATATTCTATTCCACGCTTTTCTATGCTATCGCTGCCGGCTCTTTTCATCAGTCTTTCGTGTATTAGCTTTTCATCAGCTTTAAAAAACACAAACTTAGCTTCAAAATCATTATTTAGAGCAAATTTATTAAGATAAACCAGCTCATCAATCGGGGCACTATCCGCGCCGTAAGCAATGCCAGAGACAAAGCCACGGTCGCTTAAAACAAGAGCATTTTTGTTTGGCGCAAGCACGCTAGCATAGTGCTGTGCGCGGTCAGCTAAGAACAAAAATAGCTCAGCCTTAGAGCAAATCTTACCTTTAAAAATCATCTCTCTAAGCTTTTTGCCAAGCTCAGTACCACCCGGTTCGCAAGTAGCAATGGCATCTTTAAACTGCTCTTTTAAAAGGGCTATTTGCGTGCTTTTGCCAACCCCATCAATGCCTTCAAAATACACTATCATTGCGCATTCCTAAGTTTTTTTATCATTTCATTTACGCTACTTGGCACAAGTGAGCTGATATCGCCATCGTGGCTCAGCACAGAGCGCACAATAGAGCTTGAAATAAAGGCATTTTGTAAGCTTGGCATAAAATATATAGTCTCAAAATCCTCCATTAACCTAGCATTTGCATAGCCGATTTGTAGCTCATACTCAAAGTCGCTAACCGCCCTTAGCCCACGCACGACGACATTTGTACCCTGAGCTCGCACGAAATCGACTAGCAAGTTATCAAAGCCTAGCACTTCAACGCCTTCAATGCTCATCGTAGCGATTTTTGCTAATTCAATTCGCTCTTTTAGGCTAAAAGCTGGGTTTTTGCTATCGCTTTTTGCCACAGCCACCACGACCTTATCAAACACACGCCTAGCTCGTTTAATCACATCAATATGTCCGTTTGTAATAGGATCAAAAGTCCCAGGATAAATACATTTCAAATTACACCTTTGATTTTTATAGCCCCAAATTTTACACAAATTTTGCGATATTTTTATAAGTTTTTTGAAAATTTTTACTAGGAATTCTAAAATTTTTTAAAAAATACCCACATAACCCCCAAAAAACAGCGCAAAAATCTAGGGAATTCTAGAATTCCTAGATTTTTAACTAGAATTCCCCAGACTAGAATTCCCTAGATTTTCAACTAGAATTCCTAGACTAGAATTCCCTAGATTTACTTTATCACGGCTTTATTTTTGGCTGTGATTTGCGCTTTTTGGCGAGCTGAACCCATGCGGATTTCTATTACATCGCCGATATTTGCATCAGTTGTGGCAATGCCTGTTGTTTGCACGCTCACCCCACCATCTCTTATTTCTACTATCAGCTCATCACCACGCAGCACATCTTTTGGGCTTAGGATATTGTTTTGGCGTATCGGCGCACCGGCTTTTATATTGTTTTTGGCTAGCTTGCCAGCTGGGATCTCTTTAAGCATGATTTGGTCGTAGTTTTGTATTTCTATTGGCAAGATTTTGCTATTTGCTTCGCTGATAGCTTCGTTTTTTGCTATATCAGTGGTGGCAAAGAGCACTTGCATTTGTGCACTCATCTCAAACTTGAAGTTGATATTTAGCCCAGCACCATCCTTGCTAAAAGTAGCTTTTGCGCCGCCTTTTGCGCCATTTATGCTTGTGATGATTATGTTTTCAAGTCTGTAGCTTGCGATATCGCTTGGCACATCTCTTGGCTGTTCTATGCTTAGAGCAAAGATAGAAATACCTGCAAAACGCTCACTAAGTTGCTGGCTTAAAGCTTCTTTAATCGTAATTGAAAAAGCGGTGGAAAATAAAAAAAGAAGTAAAAAAATGGAGCGGGAAACGAGAGTCGAACTCGCGACCCCAACCATGGCAAGGTTGTGCTCTACCACTGAGCTATTCCCGCAATTCAAATGTGAGTGGAATTGTAGCATTTTATTTTACCTTTGTCAATAGATTTTATAAAATTTTATCAAATTTTTTGCTTTTAGTTCGGCTGTGCCTGCTGGGATGACGGATATAGCGTTATTTCGCACAAGTGGCATTATCTGCGATGGACTAAATTTCCCAGCATTATAAGGACTAAAAACAGCTTTTTCTACTTTGCCAATTAGCAGATTATCCCTTGCAGGATTTAGCTTCACATCTTCGCTTAAAACTGCTTCATAGCTTTTATTCAAGCACTTTTGCTCGCCACAAAACCTACGCAAAATAGGCAAAACAAAAAGCAAGCACGCAGCGTAGGCTGAGAGCGGATTGCCAGGCAAGGCAATAGCGATTTTATTTTCACGCCTAAAAATCTTTGTTGGCTTTGATGGACGAAAGTTAATGCTATCAAGCAAACAAGAGAACTCAAAAGCTTCCAAACACTCTTTTGCATAATCAGCCTCACCCTTGCTAGCACCTGCTGTGGTGATGATTATATCATATTTTAGAGCTTTTTGTAGGGCTAGGCTTAGAGCGTCTTTGCTATCTTTTATTATACCTAAATAATCGCAAGCAAAGCCCTTTGTGCCAAGTAATGTGATGATGCCAGCGGCGTTTGCGTTGTAGATTTGATTTTGGCTAGCACTTTGCCAAGGCTCTTTTATCTCGCTGCCTAGGCAAAGTAGGGCGATTTTTGGCTCTTTAAATACGCTAATTTGGCAAATGCCCTGCGCTGAAAGTAGCATTAGCTCTTTTGCGCCTAGCTTTTTGCCAGATTTTAAAAGTAGCTCGCCACTTTTAACCTCCTCGCCTTTTAGCTTTCTAGCATTATCTTGCTTAGTATTTTTTGGCACTAGCAAAAAGCCACGCTCATCAAAGCTAGCATCCTCAAAGGCTACAACCGAGTTTGCGCCTTTTGGAAATTTTGCGCCAGTCATGATTTTAGCACACTGATTGCTTCTAAGCTCAAAACTAGGCTCATCGCCAGCAAAAACGCTACCTACAATCTCTAAAGGCTCATCTTTGCTAGCAAAATCAAAAGCATAACCATCTAAGGCTGAGTTATCAA
Source organism: Campylobacter magnus (assembly GCF_028649595.1). Lineage (NCBI taxonomy): Bacteria > Pseudomonadati > Campylobacterota > Epsilonproteobacteria > Campylobacterales > Campylobacteraceae > Campylobacter > Campylobacter magnus. The sequence goes on along the minus strand of NZ_JAQSLK010000001.1, from coordinate 373,326 downwards.
AAAGTGGCAAATCACGCCTAGCAAAAATGTCTTTTGAACTCACTCTGCCAAAAGCCTTGAAAATGCTGATTGTCTCAGTATCTCTAAAGAATTCTAGATTAGAAATAAGATCAAAAACTTCACTAACTTGTTTCATGATTTCACTCGTTTTTTGTAAAAATAAATAGAACAAAGCACAAAAACAAAAAGGGCTAAGATAATTACTATATAATGCAAATACTCATCAATCAAAGCCTTATTTGCGCTAAAAAGCATTCCAAGTGCTACTAAAATTGCTACCCAAATGCCAGCCCCAAGGCTAGTAAAAACGCAAAAACGCCAAATATTCATCTTTGCTAGACCTGCTGGGAGGCTGATATACTGGCGAATTGCTGGCAAAAGCCTACAAGAAAAGGTTGAAATCTCTCCGTGTTTTTCAAAAAAATCTTCAAATTTTTTCATCTTTTTTTCGCTGATGCCTACGAATTTGCCATATTTTTCTACTAAACTTCGCCCAAAAAAGTAGCATAAATAGTAGTTAAATATAGCCCCTAAAAGCGAGCCAAAAATACCGCTAAGCACCGCCAAAACAGCACTCATCTGCCCCTGCGCTACTAGAATTCCAGCTGGTATCATCACCACCTCACTAGGAAAAGGGAAAAATGAACTCTCTAATGCCATTAAAAGCACGATTCCAGTGTATCCCCAGCTAGCTACCATATCTGTTAAAAAATTTACAATTGCATCCATTTTTACCTAACTTTGCTAAAAAAATATAAAATTTTTAAAAAAACGCCAAATTATAACAAAAATTGTGCTAATTTTGATAAAATAAACTTTTTTTAAACCCCTTAAAAGGCAAGCAAAAAATGGAGAGCTTTTTAATTGTTGAATATATAGGAATTATCTCAGCTAGCATTAGTGGATTTTTGTTTGCGGTGCGTAGGGCTTGCGATTTGCTTGGCATTTTTATCGCTGCTTTTCTTACAGCACTTGGCGGTGGGATTATGCGTGATGTGCTTGTGGGGCGTGAACTTTATAGCTTTACGCATTATATGCCAGTTTTGCTGGTGCTTGGTGCGATGCTGTTTTCAGCTGTGTTTGGACTTCACAAATCTAGTCGCAAGGGCTTAGAAAAAAGCCTTATTTTTATAGCAACTGACGCTATTGATGTAGTAAGCTTTTCTATCGTTGGGGCTGTGGTTGCGCTGGGTTTTGGGCTAAATATTTTTGGTGTGGTGCTAATCGCTTTTGTAAATGGCGTTGGTGGGGGAATTTTGCGTGATGTTTTATTAAATGAAATTCCTTGGCTTTTAAATACTGGATTTTACGGCACGGTTTCATTGCTTGTGGGGCTTATTTATTTTGGGCTTTATCATCTAGGCTTTGATGGCATTATTACGATGTTTGTGCTGTGTGCCTTTGGGGTGATTTTGCGCCTTATAGCATACTATAAAAACTGGCAATTACCAAAGATAAACTACGAAAATTAAAGGAGAAAAAATGCTAATGAAAAACTACGCTAGAGTTGATCTAAGCTTTGTAAAAGGCAAGGGCTCTGTGCTAAAAGACAGCCGTGGCAAAAAATACATAGACTTTGCTAGCGGTATAGGCGTGTGCTCTTTGGGTCATGGTCACAAAGGGCTTGCTAAGGTCATCTCAAAGCAGGCAAAAACGCTAATTCACACCTCAAATATCTACCGCATAGAACCGCAAGAACGCCTAGCGCATAAGATGAGCAGATTGCTTGGTGGGGATTATTCGCTGTTTTTTGGCAATAGTGGTGCTGAGGCAAATGAGTGTGCGATAAAACTAGCTCGCAAATGGGGCTACAAGCACGGCAAAAGCGGCATTATCAGCCTTGCTAATTCATTTCACGGACGCACGATTTCTACATTAAAGCTAACCGGACAAGATAAGTTTCACCCTGAGCATTTTGCGCCTTATCCTGAGGATATTAGCTTTTGTGCGAGTATAGATGAGATGATGACAAAGGCTACTGCAAACACAGCAGCTATCATCATCGAGCTAGTCCAAGGCGAGGGCGGCATAAATCCGCTTGATAAAACTGCGGTTAAAAATCTAGCTAGATTTTGCCAGCAAAATAAAATTTTGCTTATCACAGATGAGGTTCAGTGTGGCTGCTACCGCACAGGAGAGTTTGTTACAAGTAAGCTTTATGATATTCATCCTGATATCATTACCTTTGCCAAAGGTCTAGCTGGCGGCGTGCCGATAGGGGCTTGTGCGTGTAGGCATGATATTTTTGAGGCTGGCGATCATGGTAGCACTTTTGGGGGCAATTTTCTTAGCACCGCAGCTGCGCTTTTTGTGCTGGATGAGCTTGAGGGCATGCGTGAAAGTGGCGAGCTAGAGCAGAATATCAGGGCTTTTGAGAGTGGGTTAGAGAGCATTGCTAGCGAGTTTGGGGGCATCATCAAACGCCGCGTGGGGCTTGGGCTCATGCAAGGGCTGGAGCTAAAAGATGAGAGTAAGCTTGGAGAGATTTTTAACGCTGCTTTGGCTAATGGTCTGCTGATACTAAAATCTGGCAAGGCTACTTTGCGCTTTTTGCCGCCATTAAATATCAGCGCAAAAGAGATGAAAAAGGGCTTTAAAAGGCTTAAAAAAGCCATTGCTTCTGTGTAATTTTTTATAGGAATTCTAGTTTTCTGGGGGTTAGGGGGTATCTTTTAAGAAATTCTAGAATTCCCTAAACTAGAATTCCCTAAACTAGAATTTCTCCAAAAACGCAGATAAAGCAAGAGAATTCTAGATTTTAGTGGGGTTTTAGGGGCGGCAGCCCCTAAGGGTTCAGGGCGTAGCCCTTATAACATTTGCGAGCAGTGGGGCTTGCCCCACTAAAGCGAGCAAAAATCTAGAATTCCTAATCTAGAATTCCCAAACTAGAATTCCCAAATTAAAATTCCCTAATTAAAATTCCCTAAACTTGAATTCCTAAATTTCTTCATTGCGAGCGAAGCGAAGTAATCTCTAGGAATTCTAGATTTTATCTAGAATTCCTAATCTAGAATTCCCTAAACTAGAATTCCTTAAAAATACCCCCTAACCCCTAAAAACTCTAGAAATTCTAGAATTCCCTAAACTAGCATTAACTTCAAAAAGCTATTAGCGCAGAATTATGGCGTAATTATATGATTTTTTAGTTAATTTTTAAAACTCTTAGAAAAAATATTTATTTAAGAATATTTTTATAATTATTTTTTTATAATTCTAAAAATTTAAATTAAGGAGTGAAAATGAAGCTTATAACAGCGATTATACGGCCATACAAGCTAGAAGATGTTCGCAGTGAGCTAGAGAATATAGGCATAAAGGGCATCACCATAAGCGAAGTTCAAGGCTTTGGCAATACAAAAGGACATGCTGAAAACTACCGTGGCGTTCAGGTATTAGTAGAGTATATCCCTAAAATAAAGGTAGAAATCGCCTGCAGTGACGCTGAATACGAACGAACGATTGAGGCGATAATCAAAGGCGCAAAAACCGGCGGCATAGGCGATGGTAAGATTTTTGTAAGAAATCTAGAACAAGTGATACGCATTCGCACGGGTGAAAGTGGCGATGATGCTATCTAGCCTGTAGCAATTCGCCTCGCAGCTCATCTGCGACGAAAGCTCGCTCGTGCTTCACTGCGGCGCACGCTCAGTGCGCCTCATTCGCACTCACTTGCTTTCGCCACATCTGAGGCGCGATGCTAGAATTGCTATTTTGTCTAGTTTTACACTTTCTAATTTTAGACAAAATAAAAAATATATTTATAAAACTTTAAGGATAAAAAATGAAGCTTTTTGTAATTTTACTTTTAACATTCGCGCAGTGTTTGGCAAACCAAAGCACAGAACAAAGCCTAGCGCAAACTAGCATCATCCCAGCTGATACTGCGTGGATGATGGTAAGTTCTGCTTTTGTTTTGATGATGAGCTTACCAGGCATTGCCTTATTTTACGCTGGCATGACTAGAAAGAAAAATATTCTCTCAGTCATCATGCTAAACTTTGGCGCAATTAGCGTTGCTAGCGTGCTTTGGATAGCTTGTGGATATAGCATAGCTTTTGGTGGGGAAAATGCGTTTTTTGGTGATTTTAGCAAGGCTTTTCTTAGCTCTTTGGCTGTTGATATGAGCTCCCCCGCTGCGCCAAATATCCCTGAGAGCGTGTATATAATGTTTCAAATGACTTTTGCGATGATATCTTGCGCTATTATTACTGGCTCAGTCGTTGAGCGTGTGCGTTTTGTGCCTTTTATGCTTTTTATCGCGCTGTGGCTGGTGGTCGTGTATGCGCCTACTGCGCACTGGGTGTGGTCGCCGGCGGGATTTTTGGCTAATGATGGCGTACTAGACTACGCTGGCGGCACTGTGGTGCATATAAACGCAGGTATAGCAGGGCTCGTTGGCTCTCTGGTGCTAGGCGCTCGTGTGGGGTATAAAAAAGAAGCCATGCCGCCGCATAATCTAGTGCTAACAATGCTTGGTATATCGCTACTTTGGGTGGGTTGGATAGGCTTTAATGCTGGCTCAGCCCTTGGCGCAAATGCCCAGGCTGGTATGGTACTGCTCGTAACGCACGCAAGCGCAGCTAGCGGGGCTATAACTTGGCTGGTTTGTGAGCGCATTTTTTCTCAAAAGCCCTCAGCTCTTGGCTTTTGTTCTGGGGCACTTTGTGGGCTGGTTGCTATCACGCCAGCAGCAGGCTATGTAAGCACGCTCTCAGCGATGTTTTTAGCCTGCATTACCTGCGTTTGTTGCTTTTATTTTGTGGCGATTTTAAAGCCAAAATTGCGCCTAGATGACAGCCTTGATGCCTTTGGAATTCACGCTATAGGTGGCGCGATTAGCGGTGTTTTGGTAGCGTTTTTTGCCAAAGAGGGCGTAGAGGCTAGCTTAGAGGCGCAGGTTATTGGTGTGCTAGTAACTATCGTTTATAGTGGTGTGCTAAGCTGGGTGCTATTTTTTGTGGTAGATAAGCTCTTTACTCTTAGAGCTAGTAGCACAGATGAGCGAATAGGGCTTGATATCAGCGAACACAGCGAGAGACTATGCTAGGAATTCTAGAATTCCCTACTATGTCATCCCCAGCCCTTTGGGGGATCTCTATAGGGAATTCTAGAGCTCTCGTCATTGCGAGCGAAGCGAAGCAATCTCTAGGAATTCTAGATTTAGTTTTAGGAATTCTAGATTTTCTGGGGGTTAGGGGGTGTCTTTTTTTTTGGAATTCTAGAATTCCATAGCTAAATAAGGCGCACTATGTCATCCTCGGGCTTGACCCGAGGATCTCTATCTGGAATTCTAGAATTCCCTGCGTCATTGCGAGGCTTTAAAAAAGCCGAAGCAATCTCATTTATTAAGCCTTGAACGAGATTGCTTCGTCGTTCGTTTTACTCACTCCTCGCAATGACGGAATTTTCGCAATGACGGAATTCTAGATTATTTGTGATGAGATCATAGGGGCAAGTTGGGGGATGATAAAAGGTTTGAGATTGTCCGGTCAAGCCGGATAATGACACAGAGCGGTCAAGGCGGACAATGACATAAGTAGCTAGGGAATTCTAGAATTCCCTAGCTACTTAAGCTAAATATTTTAGCTTATGGTGTTGTTGTTGGTGGTGTTGTTGTTGTTGCTTCTTGATAAATGCTTATGCTTGAGCCGAGAGCTATTATGCCAGCACCATCTCTTTCAAGAGGAGTAACACCCGGTACTTTTGCATCAAGAAAAGCTTTTATAGGTTCTGCTTCTATAATTTCTGGGCAAATACCTTTGCCCACATTGTTGCGTACTTTGGCAATCTCAATGCAAACTGGTGTAGTGTTAGCTCTTACCCGAATCACTATACAGTCTGTGCCACCAGCTGATAAGTAAACTGCACCATCATCATCACCCTCAGTAACTTTAGTGTTACTTACAGGTCTGTTACGACTAAAATGTATAGGCACATTTGTGATATCTCCCCATTTTGCGTCAGTAAAGCTTCCTTTTACTGCATAGTAACTACTAAGATCACCTATTAGTGTGCGTATGTTGGCGACAGCAGCTGAGATTTCAGCGTCAGTTCTTGTGCTAGCTAGGCGAGGGATGGCTACGCTAGCTAGAATTCCTAAGATAACGATCACGAAGATCAACTCGATCATTGTAAAGCCCTTTTTCATGGCTAACTCCTTTGAATATTAAATGTATCCGCATTATACTATTCTAATTAATAAACTTTGCTTAAAATTTATTAAAGTTTTATTAAAGTATTTTTTTGTTGAAGTATTTTTGCTAGGGAATTCTAGAATTTATTCTAGGGAATTCTAGAATTTATTTTAGGGAATTCTAGACGGAATTTTGAACGAGATTGCTTCGGCTTTTTCAAAGCCTCGCAATGACGGAATTTTGGACGGAATTTTAGAATTCTTTTTTAGCTCGCTTTTGGGCTAGATAAATCTAGCCCAGCTCGCAAATTTAATAAGGGCTACGCCCTAAACCCTTAGGGGCTACCGCCCCTAAAACCCCGCTAAAATCTAGAATTCTCCCTTGCAATGATGGAATTCTAGACGGAATTTTGAACGGAATTTTGAATGAGATTGCTTCGCTTCGCTCGCAATGACGGAATTCTAGCAATGACGGAATTCCCTAAACTAGAATTTCCTAGATTTTTAAGTTTATTTTAATTGTTTAATCTTTTTTTTCTACTCAATTTTCTCAAAAAAGCCGGAGTTTTGTAGGGTTTTGGCTATTTGCTTTGTGTAATTTAGCATAAAATCATAGTCTTTTCTAAGCCCAAAAAGTCCTGTTTGCTCGTCTTTTAAATCTATATTATTTTTCTCTAAATAGCTTATAAAATCATCACAAAGCTCCTTTATATCACGCTTACCATCAAAAAGCAAGGCTAAATGTGCCTCATAAGGCTCAAGGCTTAAAATCTCGCCCATGTAGCCAGCAAGGCTGATTTTTGGCTTAGAAGTAGTGGCAAAATACTCTAAATATCCCCTTAAACTCTCTTTTAGCCTAGTTTTGCCCTTTTCATAAGCTGGGAATTCTAGTTTTTTTGCGCTGATCTCAACAGCACCTATAAAAACAAGCTGGAGCAATAAAGCGCAAATACTTTTAGGCTCAGTATTTATAGCGTCTGCTAGCTCGCTAATGCTAGCAAAGCTTGGATAAAAATTATTTAGAGCCTGCGCTAGGGCTTTTGCGCTAGTATTTAGCACTACGCTGCCATTTTTGGCTGTTATTTCGTGACGAGCTATATCAAAATCCCCTCTGTAATAAACGCTTTTAAGCTCTAAGCTCTCTAATCTGCCAAGCAGTGCGCTCTCACGTGCTTTTGCTAGCTTTGAGTGCGATAAAATAGCAGCTCTAAAACAGCGCATACTAAGAAAATCGCTGTATTGCTCGGCTTTTATCCTTTCGCTTAAGCTAGGGCGAAGCAAGACCTGATTCCTTGCGTCAAAAAAGCTAGCCGAGAGTGAGCTATCAAGCAAATAAGCAAGATCAAACTTGCTAGCGTGGGTGACAAACTGGCTTAAATATTTTGGGTCGTTTGAGAGCTCAAAATGCTCGTGCATAAGGTAAAAATCATCATAAAGCTCGCAGATGTCTTTTGCATGCTCTAAAAAAGCCTTGCTAAAAACTGCTCTTTGCTCGCTATTTTCATCAAAGCTGTTTGCGTAGCCTAAAAGTGCCTTTAGGACGCTTTTTGCGCGACTTAGTCTCTCATCATCACGCTCTAAATGTGAAGTGCTAAAAAGCATGAGATCACGCAAGATATCGCGCTGTTTCCAGCCTGGATAGGCATTAAAACTAACATAGGCTAAGCCATTTTGGCTAAGAGTTTTGCTAATAAGCATAAAAAGAGCGTCCTTTACTCTATCATCTACCCAGCTATAAAGCCCATGAGCGATGATATAATCAAACTTTCCTAGACTTTTTAATGCTCTTTCATCAGCTATGATTTCACAAATATCAGCTTCAAGGAATTCTAGATTTTTTGCGCCTATATCCTTGGCGATTTTTTGGGCTTTTTGGATGTGGACTGGACTGATGTCAATGCCTACAAACTCTGCACTAGGCGCATTTAATGCAGCATAAATAATATTTGCTCCAAAGCTACAACCTAGCTCTAAAACTCTACAACTCCCTAGCTCCTTACTTTTAAAGCCAAAAAGCGCACTAATAGCCTCTAAGCGCAGCGGCGAACTAGCCTTAAAAGCCCTACTAGTATATGGCGTGCTCTCATAAGTGGCTATTACTTTTTGCTTCATTTTTTGCCTTTTGTCTTAGGAATTCTAGATTTTTGTGTAATTTTAGCTTACAAAAGCTAAAACTTAGAGAAAATGCGCTAGAATTAAGGCTTTATTTTTGGGGGATTGTTTATGAAAAAAGTCCATTTTATCGGCATCGGTGGCATTGGAATTTCAGCTATTGCTAGATTTTTGTTTGAACAAGGCTTTGTAGTAAGTGGCAGTGATATAAAAGAAAGCGAAGTTACAAAAGAGCTTAGCGAAGCTGGCATGAAAATAAGCGTGCCACATAGTAAACAAGCCGTGCTAGATGCTAGTCCTGATTTTGTCGTATACTCAGCTGCTATAAAGCCAAATAATATAGAGTTAGAAGCTGCTAGAAATGCTGGTATAGAGTGTCTTTCACGCAAAGAAGCCCTGCCTTTGGTGCTAAAAGATAAAAAGGTCTTTGCCGTAGCTGGTGCACATGGCAAAAGCACCACAAGCGCAATGCTAGCAAGCCTGCTTGATGGTAGCGTGATAATAGGCGCAGTCTCAAAGCAGTTTGGCTCAAATATGAAATACGAACAAAGCGAAAATGTGATTTTTGAAGCTGATGAGAGTGATTCAAGTTTTCTTAACTCAAATCCCTATCTAGCAATAGTTACAAACGCAGAACCTGAGCATATGGAGCATTATGATTATGACTTGGCTAAGTTTCATGCGGCATATAGGGGCTTTTTGGAGCGTGCGAAGGTGCGTGTGATAAATACTGATGATGAGTTTTTAGGCACGCTTAAGATGGATAGCATTCGGCTAAATGAAGGCGATATTAGCGATATAAAGGTGATTTTGCGTGATAATGAGCCCTTTACTAGCTTTAATCTAAAAGGTCTTGGGCGTTTTGAGGCGTATGGGGCTGGTAAGCATATCGCTGTGGATGCCTCACTAGCAGTGCTTGGGGCAAACTGCGAGGTGGGATTAGAGCTTATAAGGGAGCGGCTAAAAAATTATAGAGGCATAAAAAAACGCTTTGATATACTTGTAGCTAGTCCAAATTACGCTTTAATCGACGACTACGGACACCACCCAACAGAAATCGCAGCCACGCTAAAATCAGCTAGGCTTTATGCTGATTTGCTAGGGCTTAGCAAGATTACAGCGATATTTCAGCCACATCGCTATACTAGACTAAAGGCAAATTTAGATGGCTTTAAGCAGTGTTTTAGCGGAGCTGATGAGCTAGTTGTGTTGCCAGTTTTTGCGGCTGGTGAGGAGCCAAATGATGTGGATTTAAAAGCAGAGTTTAGCACAGCGACCTTTGCTGAAAGAATAGAGCGCAAGGGCGATTTTATCGCTTTTAAAGACAGCTTTGGCGTGGCTCATATACTAAATGACGGACTTGTAATAGGCTTTGGGGCTGGGGATATCTCAGCTCAGCTTAGAGGCAAATAAAATAAGGTAAAAAAAATGCTAAAAAAACTTATAATATTTTTTGGAGTTTTGATGATACTAGGCTGTGGATACAAGCCTGTTAGCGTGCTAACAAAAGAAATAATTGCTGAGAATGTCTATGTAGATGTGGTAATAAAAAAGAGCGACCCAGCAAACTCTGTGGCTATAAAAGATGGCATTAGAGAAGCTGTAATAAAGCGCCTTAATAGAGACCTCTCTAGCCAAAGCGACGCTGATACAGTGATAATAGCAAATATCGCAAATGTAGTTTTTGTGCCTACTTCTTTTGATAGATTTGGCTTTGTAAATGCCTATGAAGCGCAAGTAAGCATAGACTATAAAGTAAAGTTAAGCAGCGGCGAGCCACTAAGTATCATAGCCACTGGCAAAAGCTACTTTCGTATGAACCGTCAAGTGCTAGATACAATCTACACAGATAGCGTAATCACAAATCAAGACCGCTATAATGCTATCTTTGAGGCTAGCAAAGAAAGCTTTGATGAACTAATCGCAAAACTAGCCCTAAAAGGCTATAAGCTAAAAAAGGACTAAGATGGCAACTTTACTTGGCGAAGTCATCAAAGATACTATAAAAGAAGCAGCTCTAAATAAAATCACACTAACCCCAGAAAACTACGCTCAGCTCTTTTGTAAAGTAGCTGCTAGCAAGGGTGTAAGCAGCCCAGAGTGCCAAAAGCTACAAGGCTATATATCTCGCCTTAATGAGCATTTGCAAAATGAAATTTCTAGAATGCCGATGAGAACAGAATCTGAGTTTATCGCCTATCTCATCTCTAGACTAAATAGAGCTAGCAGCGAGAGTGGCGGCAAAATCACCCCTGATCTAATCTCTCTAAATAAAAGCATACTAAATAGTATAAAACTGCTAAGAAACAAAGACGCAACCGATCTAGCAAGTCGCACAATGAGCACTTTAGAGAGTAATCCTAGCGATACAAACCTAAAAATACTGCGTGAAAAATGGCAAAGCTTTATCGCAAACTACGATGATAGCTATATTGATGATCTTAAAAAATACGGCGTAAATAAAAGCGATGATCTAAAAGGCATAATTGATGCTTTAATGAGCTCAAATATTGAAATATCAGGCTCAAAGGATTATTATTTAATAGCTGAGCTAATTTTACACTCGCTTTTGCCAAGCATTACTCCAAAGATGGATGATGAGCTAGAAAGCCTTAGCAAACGCCTTCGTGATATGCCTGAGCTAATAGAAAATGCAAATATGCAAGACGATATCAAAAATCTCATAAATAAGCGCATAGGGCTTGATAGAAATGAGTTTGAAAGCAAAATCTCGGGCCTAGATAAAATTCTAGTAGACATAGAAAACGAGCTTGAAGCCTACTCAAAAAAGCTAGGCTTAGAGCAAAATAACAAGCTAGGTGATATACGCAAAGAGCTAGAGGATCTAGGTGGCAGCAGCGAGTATAAAAATGTAAAAAACAAACTAGAAAATGTCGCAAACTCGATTAGCACAAATCTAAGAGACTTTGAAGTAAAGCTAAATGACTCAAAGCGTGCGATAAAATCGCTTAAAGATCAAATAAGAGAGCTTCAAGAACAGCTAGAAAAATCAGCCAAAGAAGCGCAAAATGACTTTTTAACCGGACTTTATACCAAGCGAGCCTTAGAAGCACAGCTTAACAGAGTTGAAGAAGATTATATAAATAAAGATATAGAATATTGTATATGCTTTTTTGATATTGATCACTTTAAGCATATAAATGATACTTACGGACACAGCGCAGGTGATGTAATACTAGCAAAAATAGGGGGTATCCTACACAAAATGTCGCGCCAAATCGATGTGGTAGCAAGATATGGTGGAGAGGAGTTTGTAGCGATTTTGCCACTTTGTGATTTAAAGCAGGCGCAAAAATACGCAAACGAAATACTGCATAATGTGCACTCATATGAGTTTGTTTACAAACAAAGTAAGTTTAATGTAACTATAAGCTGCGGTATAGCCTCACGCACGCAAACAAAAAGCCGTATAAGCTGTATGGAAAAAGCTGATGAAATGCTCTACGCTGCCAAAAAAGCTGGGCGAAACTGCGTAAAGGTTTTAGAAAGCTAGGGAATTCTAGAATTCCCTACTATGTCATCCCCCAGCTTGAGCTGAGGATCTCTGTGTTAGAGAATTTTGACGGAATTTTAGAATTCTCTATGATGAGATCCCCCAGTCAAGCTGGGGGATGACACAACCTTGGGAATTTTGAACGGAATTTTAGACGGAATTCTAGAATTCCCTAAGGGAATTTAAAAAGTTTATCTAGGAATTCTAGATTTTATTTAGGAAATTCTAGAATTCCTAAGGGTTTTGTAAAGATTTTAAAGAAAGTTTATGAAAAGTCTAAAAGAGTTTTTAAACGCCAAGCCGCTTTATTATGATGAGATTGATTATAGTCGCTTTCCTCGTGCCTTTGAGGCTATAAAAAATGAGCTAGAAATCAAGCCCATCATACATATAATAGGCACAAACGGCAAAGGCAGCACTGGGCGTTTTCTAGCCCTTATTTTAAAGGCAAATGGCAAAAAAGTAGGGCATTACACCAGCCCTCATATTTTTGATTTTAACGAGAGATTTTGGCTTAATGGAGCTTTGGCTAGTGATGATGAGCTAGAACTTGCTCACAAAGAGCTTTTAGAGATTTTTAAAAAAACTAGCGCAGAGCATTTTATAGCGGGGCTTAGCTATTTTGAGTGGGCGACTTTGCTAGCTTGCGTCCTTTTTAGAGATTGTGATGAGTGGATTTTTGAGGCTGGGCTTGGTGGTGAGCATGATGCGACAAATGCTCTGCCAAAAGCCCTTAGCATTTTTACGCCCATTGGACTTGATCACAGGGCTTTTTTAGGGGATAGTTTGGATAGCATTGCTACAACCAAGCTAAATGCGATGAGCAAAAACGCTATAATATCTGCGTTTTTTGCTAGGCTTGATATAGCAAAAAATATAGCAAAGCAAAAAGGAGCAAGCCTAAAAATCGCGCCTAAATGCGCTACTAGCAATGCTAGCAAGATTTATCTAAAACACAAAAGTATTTTTTTGCGCCAAAACTTCGCCCTTGCGCTTTTTAGCGCAAAAAGCCTTGGCGCAAAGTGGGATAAAAGCGTGCTAGCAAAAATGAGCGAGTTTGACCTACAAGCCAGAGCGCAAAAAATCTATCCAAACTTGCTAATTGATGCAGGGCATAACGAACACGCCGCAAAGGCTATAAAAACGCATTTACTCTCTACTTTTGGTAAAAGGGCAACAACGCTAGTATTTAACAGCTTTGATGATAAGGATATAAAAGCCGTGCTAAGCATTTTAGCTCCGTGCTTAAAGCGTATTTTACTCTACACTTATGAGAGCTGCTGGCGCAAACTTGGCACGCAAAATGCTCATAAAATAGCAAATGAATTAGGAATTCCTTGCTGTGATTTTGATAAAACAGAGTTTTTAAAAGAGTTAAAATCAAGGAAAAATAACTTTTTAGTCTTTGGTTCTTTTATGCTAGTAGGCGAGTTTTTAAAGGATTTTAATGGGTTTAAGAAAAAATAAATTTATGATCACCATAACAGATCTAAATGGGTCTAGAAACTTTGTTTTAGGCGATGTAATAAAGCGAATTGCGCTTTATATCGTGCTTGTTTTTGTGCTAATTGGCGTGCTTACTACTTTTTATGTTCGCTATTTGCTAGAAACTACAAATGAAGCCAAAGAGCTAATGAGCGATTTACAACGCCAAAATAGCATGATAAATGAAGCCAAACAAGCTAGCCAGCTAGAACTAGAAAGACTTGAAGGCAAAATCAGCGAACTAGGCGAGCAATACGGCGTGGATCTAAACACTAGCTTAGAAAATGCTACCTTTGTGCAAGATATTGAAAAAATCATGCTCTCAGTGGCTGAGACAAAGGCGCTTTTTGATGGAATTCCAAATGGCGACCCAACAGGTGGGCAAGGCCGCATAAGCGATCATTATGGATATAGAACACATCCTGTTTTACATTATAAGCAACTGCACGCAGGGCTTGATTTTGCCATGCCTGTAGGCACTCCGATTTATGCTACGGCAAATGGCGTGGTGCTAAGTGCTGGTATGCAGCCAGGATATGGACACATGGTAGAAATCAGGCACAACTTTGGCTTTGGTGCTAGATATGGACATTTAAATGGAAAATATGCTGTAAAACAAGGTGATTTTGTGAAAAAAGGTGATATAATAGCTTATAGTGGAAACAGCGGACTTAGCACAGGGCCACATCTACACTATGAGATTCGCTTTATCTCAAAAGCGTTAAATCCTATAAACTTTGTAAATTGGAAACAAGAAAACTATAAAGATATATTCCAAAAGGAAGGACAAATACAATGGCAATCTTTGGTAAAACTGCTATCGCCTCAAATAACAAACAAAGCACAATAATCGGCATGGGGGCGATTTTCAAAGGAAATTTAACTCTAAATTCTATGATATATGTAGATGGCACCATAGAAGGCGATGTAGTCTCAACTGATAGCGTAGTAGTAGGCAAAAATGGCATTTTAAAAGGCGATGTAAAGGCTAAAAAAATCGTTATAAACGGAGAGATTAGAGGTAATGTAGTAGCTGATAGCATAGAAATCCTTGCTGGGGCTACTTTGATGGGTGATATGGAAGTTTACGAGCTTAGCTGTGAGCCTAGTGGCCGTTTTATCGGGCATTGTAAGTATATAGAACAAGAGCTAAGCTCTAGTTACCAAACAATAGAACCAGATAAAGAGTAAAAAAAATGACAAATATACAATCAGCGCTTTTTGAGTATCTAAAAGAGCAAAAAAGCTGTGCTGATGTGATTATATATGACTCTTATGCGCAAGCACTTTTAGCCGCTCATGTAGGAGAGTATCTAGGCTATGAGTGCTTTGTTTTGCCTGAGTTTGTGGCAAAAAAAGGCGATGATTTAAGGGCATTTTGCGCAGAACTGCTTAAAATCAGCGAAACTCTAAGTCATTTTTATAACCTAGAAAAGAAAAAAAAGCTGATTTTAAGCCCAGCAAATACAATCGGCCACCCTTTACCAGCTAAAAAACACTTAGAACAAATTAGGCTAAAATTAGGCGATAAGCTTGATATAAAGGAGCTAAGAGAGAAACTGCTACGCTGTGGATATAGCCTAGTTGATATCGTCCAAGATAAGGCTGAGGCTAGTTTTAGAGGTGAGATAATAGATATTTTTGATGTAGCTAGCTCTAAGCCTGTGAGAATTTTGCTTGATTTTGATGAGATTGAGAGTATTAAAAGCTTTGATGAAGCTACGCAAAAAAGCGATAATGAGCTAAAAGAGTTTAGCATAACCCCTTTTGTGGCTAGTTTTAGTAGTGAGCAGTTTGAGAGACTTAGCGAGCAAATCTCCCACTTACAAACTGATTTTATAGAGCAAAACTTGAATTCTTACGGACTATGGTATATTGATGATTTAGTTGATTTTACTAGTGAGTTTTGCTGTATTTTTGCTAGTGAGGATATAGCTAAAAATAACGCAGAGTTAGGGAATTCTAGAATTCCTTTTATACCAGAGCCAAAGAGATTTAAAGACTTCGAGCCAAAGTTAAATGCTGGCTTTTTTGACTTTCACAGCAACAAAAAAATCACCTTGCTAAGCGCTACTGATAGTGCCATAAGAGCACTAAACCTTAATGAAAATAAAAATCTAGAAACAAAACAAAGCCCAGCGTGGATAAATATCATAAGCGATGATGAAATAATCGTATCTTTAAACCGTCCAAATACCAAACGAAGAGAGAAAAAAGCAAGCGTAGTAATAGGCGAGCTAAACGCAGGTGATTTTGTAGTTCACGAAGATTATGGTATAGGGCGTTTTGTAGGCTTAGAGCAAGCCAGAGTGCTAGGCGTCACGCAAGAGTTTGTAGTAATCACCTATCAAGGTGGAGATAGACTGCTTTTGCCAGCTGGCAATCTAAATCTAATAGATAAATACATCGCAAACTCAGGCTCAGTCCCACAAATAGACAAGCTTGGCAAAGGTGGCTTTGCTAAGATAAAAGAAAAGGTAAAAGAAAAACTCTTTGCCATAGCAAATGCTATCATCGAACTAGCTGCAAAGCGTGAGCTAATAGATGCTAAGGTGCTTGAGGCCAGCGATAAATACGCCGAGTTTAAAAAAATGGCTGGCTTTCTTTACACCACAGATCAGCAAAACGCAGTAGATGCGATTTTTAGCGACCTTAAAAGTGGTAAAGTCATGGATAGATTACTTAGCGGCGATGTAGGCTTTGGCAAGACTGAGGTTGCAATGAATGCAATTTTTGCTAGTGTTTCTAGCAAGGCAGCAGCATTATTTTTTGTGCCTACTACTTTGCTTTGTTCACAGCACTACGCCACGCTAAAAGCTCGCTTTGAGCCCTTTGGTATAAAAGTATACCGCATAGATAGATTTTCTAGCACAAAGCACAAAAACGAAGCCAAAAAAGCCCTAGCAGATGGAGAGCCAGTAGTGGTTATCGGCACTCACTCCCTGCTTAGCCTAGAGGCAAAAAACATAGGCGTGATTATCATAGATGAAGAGCATAAATTTGGCGTCAAACAAAAAGAAAAACTAAAACAAATTAGCCAAAACTCTCATATACTCTCAATGAGTGCTACGCCAATACCTCGTTCGCTAAATATGGCTCTAAGCTCGGTAAAAACATATTCTAGCCTCACTACACCTCCACTTGATCGCCAAGATGTAAGAACCTTTGTGCTAAAGTGGAATGAAACTGCGATAAAAGAAGCCATCATGCGTGAGTTGCGCCGTGGTGGGCAGATATTTTATGTTCATAACCTAATTGCTGATTTGCCTCGCTTGCAAAGAGAGATAAAGGCTATCGTGCCTACCTTGCGTATTTTAGTACTTCATGGCAAAATGGATGCCAAAACTAGCGAAGAAGAGATTTTAAACTTCGCTGATAAAAAATATGATTTACTACTTTGTACTAGCATTGTAGAAAGTGGAATTCACTTGCCAAATGCAAATACGATTTTTATAGATAATTCAAATAAATTTGGCATAGCTGATTTGCATCAGCTTCGTGGCAGAGTAGGGCGTAGCAAAGCTCAGGGCTTTTGCTATTTTCTTGTAGCTGAGGATGCCCAAATCTCAGCTGAGGCTAGCAAAAGACTATTAGCTCTAGAAGCAAACTCGTTTTTAGGCTCAGGGGCGGTGCTTGCCCATCATGACTTAGAGATCAGAGGTGGTGGAAATATCCTAGGCGATGCTCAAAGCGGTCATATAGAAGCAATCGGCTATAGTCTTTATCTAAAAATGCTAGAAAGCGAGATAAATCGCTGTTTAGCCCTAAAAAATGATGAGCAAAACACTCAAAAAGAAAGCCAAAATGTCGATATCCGCCTAAGCATAAATGCTTTTATAAATAGCGAGCTAATTGATTCTAATAGAGTGCGCTTAGAGCTTTATCGCAGGCTTAGTAAATGCGCTAGCGTGGATGAAGTATACGAAATAGGCGCAGAAATAGAAGACCGCTTTGGCAGGCTTGATATCTTTACAAAGCAGTTTTTGGATGTAATTATAATAAAAATCCTAGCCAAAGGCCTTGGTATAAAAGCTATTAGCAATTTTGAGCAAAACATCAGCTTTACGCCTATAAATGGAGAAAAAACCATAATAAAAGCAAAAAGCAAAGACGAAGATGATATAATAGAAGCGATTTTAAATCACCTAAGGAGTAAAAATGCAAATAACTAGCTATGCTATGAACTATTATAACACTCCAGCGCAGTCTAACAACAAAGCAAATGATGTAGAAAATAATGTTGATAACTCAGTTTCAAGCGGAGATAAAACTGCTAATGCTGAAAATAACACACAAAACAATGATAAAAACGCAGGGCAAAAAAATATAGGCGAACTAAGCCTAGAAGAGCAAAGAATAGTAACCGAGCTCCAAGCTGCTGATACTAATGTCCGTGCCCACGAAGCAGCGCATATGGCAGCAGGCGGTGGGCTTACAAGTCCTGCTAGCTATACCTATGAGCGAGGCCCAGATAACAAAATGTATGCCGTAGCTGGCGAGGTAGGTATAAGCACAGGCGAGGGTAACACCCCACAAGAGAGCCTAAATAAAGCCCAGACTATACGCAGAGCAGCCCTAGCTCCAGCTGATCCTAGCCCACAAGATCTAAAAGTAGCCGCTCAGGCTGCTAGTATGGAGATGAGCGCAAGGGCTCAAATAATGCAAGAAAAAATGGCGCAAAACTCGCAAAACACAAATAATAGCAATGAGACTAGCGGTGATGCTGTGAATTCCGCAGAGAATTCCACAGAGAATTCCGCAGAGAATTCTGCTGTGAATTCCACAGAGAATTCCGCAGAGAATTCTAATATAAATTCCGCTGGGAATTCCGCTGGGAATTCCACAGAGAATTCTAATACAAATTCCGCAGAGAATTCTAGAATTCCTAGTATAAATCAGCCTAGTAGCACAGGTGGCTACTACGCAGCTATAAGCGATCCTGCTATAAACTCGCAAATTGCTAGTAATAACCAAAAAAGCGTAATTGGCGCTGGCGTGGACCTAGCTGCTTTAATAGGATAAAAAATGAACTGGCATAAAATAAAAGCTGCAATTGTGCGCTCTGGTAAGATTTGTGCTGTGCATGATATCCAAATCACAGAGCTAAAAAGCCTTTATGGCATAGAGGAGCAAAAAAGACTGCTAAAAGAAAACACAAAACGCTTCATAGAAGGCAAGGGTGCAAATAATGCGCTACTTTGGGGCGAGATGGGATGCGGCAAGTCTAGCTTGGTGCGAGCTGTGTTTTGTAAATACATGGATAAAAATTTACGCTTAATAGAGCTTGGCAGGTTTGAACTAGGCTCGCTTTATGATGTGTTGTGCGTGGTTAGGGAAGCAAAAAGCTTTAAGTTTATTATCTTTTGTGATGATATGAGCTTTGAGAGTAGCGGTAGTGATGTAAGCGAGCTAAAAAGACTTTTAGAAGGAAGCATTGAAAAAGTGCCACAAAATGCGCTATTTTACGCTACTTCAAACCGCAGGCATTTTCTAAAAACCGAAGAAAATAGCGAGAATTTTCTTATAAATAAAGAAAGAATGAGAGAAAATCTCTCTTTGGCTGATAGATTTGGGCTTTGTATTAGTTTTTATGAGATGGATTTTAGCGATTATATCGGCTTTTGCGATGAGCTTTTTGAAGCGCAGAGCTGGGATGAGGATAGAAAAGAAAATATGCACAAGCTAGCTCGCACTTTTAGTGATAGCAAAGCCCTTCGCTCGCCTCGTGCTGCGCAGCAGTTTTTTGCGATGTATGGCGGACAGCTGTGAGTGCTAGTGAGCTATACACCGCCTTAGCTGGCAAAATCAGCCTAAGTGCTAGGCAGTGGTGGCCTGATTATGGCTCGTTTTGGGTGGTAATAGGCGCAATTTTGGGGCAAAATACGAAGTTTGAAAACGCTCTAAAAGCCCTAAATAATCTGCGAAATTATGGCGTGGATAGCTTGGAGAGTTTAGCTAGAATTCCCACCACAAAATTAGCAGAGCTTATTAAACCAGCTGGCTTTTATAACACCAAGGCAAAACGCCTAAACTCTCTTGCTAAGGCAATTTGCGCTGATTTTGGTGATTTTGAGAGTTTTAAGCAAAATGTTAGCAAGCAGTGGCTTTTTTCTCAAAAAGGACTTGGCAGCGAGAGCGTTTATAGCGTGCTTTGCTTTGCTTGCGAGCGTGCCTATATGGTATATGATAGCTATAGCGCAAGGCTTTTAAATGAGCTTGGCTATGAGTTTGAGAGCTATGAAGAGGGTAGGGAGTTTTTAGAAGGGGTTTTAAGCGAGACTGGCGCAAAGGACGGCGCAGGTGAGGAGCTAAGCGAGGCACTGCTGTGTGCGCATTTTCACGCACTTACAACTGAGTTTTGTAAAGCGCATTTAAAAGGCAAAGTTTTTGATAATGAGGCAAAAGAGTTTCTAAAAACTCTTCTTTAACACCAAATTAACAAAAAAAATCTATAATTTCATAAAATTTTTTAAAAGGTGTAAGAATGAAAAAAGTTCTTTTGAGTTCAGTTTTAGTTTTGAGTCTTTTTGGAGCAGGTTTCCAAGATGCTAAAGCCCCAGCTAATCAAGGCAACTATGGCGGCAACTATGGCGGCTTTACAGGCCCACAAGCACAAGGCGCAAACACAGTAGCAGGCGCGCTAAAAGCTTGGGATGATACAATGGTAACGCTAAAAGGCAATATCATCCGCCAAGTAGCACACGAAAAATATGAGTTTAAAGACAGCACCGGCGTCATTATAGTAGAGATTGATGATGATAAATGGTATGGTCTCTCAGTCGGCCCAAATGATGTAGTAGAAATCTACGGCGAGGTTGATAGCGAGATTTATCGCAAAAATGAAATCGATGTGAAATTTATAAAAAAACTAAATTAAACTCTCTAAGGAATTCTAGATAAAAGTCCAAGGAATTCTAGAATTCCCTAGAATAAATTCTAGAATTCTCTAAATAAATTCTAGAATTCCTAAAATAAAATCTAGAATTCCCTAGAATAAATTCTAGAATTCTCTAAATAACTTCTAGAATTCCCAAAATAAATTCTGGAATTCCCTAAAACTAAATTTAGAATTTCTAGCAAAATTCTAGAATTCCTAGTCAAAAATCACTAGGAATTCTAGAATTCCCAAGCCTTGTGTCATCCCCCGACTTGATCGGGGGATCTCATCACAGAGAATTCTAGAATTCCATATAAAGATCCTCGGGTCAAGCCCGAGGATGACATAGTAGGAAATTCTAGAATTCCCTAAGCAAAATCTAGAATTCCCTAAAAATACCCCTAATCCCAACCAGCGGATGTGAAACAAAAAAACTACTTTAATTTTAAAAGCTCTCTTTTTAGGGCTTTTTGAGCTAGGTTTTCTATCACAGTTATGAGCTGGGTGTCTTTTAGAGCGTAGACATAGGGCGAGTGAGCGACGCTGATTTGCCCGTTTTTGCTCTCTATTTTATACTTCACATCGTAGGCTTTGGCGACTTTTTCAAAGTTTTTTGGCTCTACGCAGATAGCATCAGCGCGAAAGTGTTTGGCGTACTCATCACAAGCTTTTAGGCTATCTCTTTGTTTATCCACGCTTATAAAGATGATTTGCGCATCAAGTCCTAGCTCATCAAGGGCGTTATTTAGCAAGTATAGCGTGGCAGGACAAACATCAGGGCAGTTTGTGTAGCCAAAGTAGAGCAAAGCAGGCTTATCAAGGCGAGAAAGAGCAAACTCGCCACGAACGCTTTTTGCGCTAAAATCGTATTTACTAGCTCCCAAAACAGCACCAAGACCTAGAAAAATAAGGGCTAAAAAAAGTAAAATTAAGACTTTTTTCACAATTTACCTTTGAAGTTTTGAGTAAATTATACACAAAAAGCAAAAAAATTACCAAATTATTAAGAAAATATGCGAATTTTTTGCTAAAATCTCGCAAAAAATTTTTTAAGGGGAAAATATGGCAAAAAAATACATTGATATTATGGACACTACTTTTCGTGATGGCTTTCAAAGCGTCTTTGGCGCAAGGGTAGCTATGAACGATTTCTTACCAGCAGTTAGCGCAGCGCGTGAGGCTGGCATTAGCCACTTTGAGTTTGGCGGTGGTGCGAGATTTCAAAGCTTGTTTTTTTATCTAAATGAAAATGCTTTTGATATGATGGATAAATTCCGTGAAGCAGCTGGCAAGGACGCTGTGCTTCAAACTCTAAGCCGTGGTGTAAATACCGTGACTTTGGATACTGGAAGCCGTGAAATAGTAGATTTGCACGCAAAAATGTTTGCTAAACACAATACTGATGTAATCCGCAACTTTGATGCGCTAAATGATGTTAAAAATCTAGAATTCAGTGCTGGGAGTATCAAAAAACATGGCGCAAAACACGAAGTAGTAGTAACTATGATGGATTTGCCAGCAGGGCTAGAAGGAGCACATGATGCGGCTTTTTATGAGAGAATTTTGCGTGAAATTCTAGATGCTGGAATTCCTTATGATAGCGTGTGTTTTAAAGACGCAAGCGGCACAAGCAGCCCACAAAAAGTATATGAAACTATAAAAATGGCTCGCTCTTTGCTAGGGGATGGAGTTCACATCCGCCTTCACACGCACGAGACAGCAGGCGTTAGTGTAGCGTGCTACTTAGCAGCTCTTGAAGCAGGAGTTAGTGGAATAGACCTAGCTGCTAGCCCAGTAAGCGGAGGCACAAGCCAGCCTGATATACTTACAATGCTACACGCTGTTAAGGGCAAGAACTATGACCTAGGCGGCTTAGAGCCTGAAAAGATTTTAAAATACGAAGAAGTTTTAAATGAGTGCTTAAAAGATTATTTCTTGCCGCCTGAGGCTACGCAAGTAAGCCCGCTCATACCTTTTTCACCTATGCCAGGTGGGGCTCTTACAGCAAATACTCAAATGATGAGAGATAATAAAATCTTGGATAAATTCCCAGCTGTAATAAAGGCTATGCGTGAGGTAGTAAGAGTAGGTGGCTTTGGCACGAGCGTAACGCCTGTTAGTCAGTTTTATTTCCAACAAGCTTTTAATAATGTAATGTTTGGTGATTGGGCGAAAATTGCTCCAGGATATGGAAAAATGGTGCTAGGCTACTTTGGCAAGACCCCAGTAGAACCTGATGCTAATATCGTAAAAATCGCTAGTGAGCAGCTTGGCTTAGAGCCTACAAAAGAAGCAGCTATCGATATAGCTGACCGTGATGAGAGCAAAAAGCTAAGCTCAATTGCTAAAGTTTTAGAAGAAAACGGCATTGAAAAAACTGATGAAAATCTTTTCATCGTAGCAGCTTGTGGGCAAAAAGGCGTGGCGTTTTTAAAAGGTGAAGCTAAGGTAATGATACGCAAAAATAATAGCGCAAAAGATGGAAAATACCTTGTAAGCGTAAATGGCAACAAATACCATGTAAGCGTAGATGGCAATGAAATCAGCGTAAATGGCACTACTTATAATGTAGATTTAGAGGCTGATAAAGGTACGCCGGTGGGCAAAAAACCTGAGCCTAAAAAAGAGGGCAAAAAGGCTGTGGGCAACGAAAATGAAGTAGTAGCAAGCATGAGCGCAAATGTCTTTAAAGTCCAAGTAGCAGTAGGGGATAAAGTAATAGCAGGTCAAAGCCTAATCGTGCTAGAAGCTATGAAAATGGAAATACCGATTGAAAGCCCTAGGGATGGAGAAGTGGCTGAGATACTAACGCAAAAAGGCGCAACTGTTAGCACAGGCGATGTGCTTGTAAAACTAAAATAGGGAATTCTAGAATTCTATTGTGAAATTTTCTAGGGAATTCTAGAATTATGCTTAGGAATTTTAGAATTCCATACTATGTCATCCCCCAGCTTGACCCGAGGATCTCTGTGCTAGGGAATTCTAAAATTCCGTTATTGCGGAATTTTAGATTATTTATGATGAGATCCCCCAAAGGGGCTGGGGGATGACACAACCCTTAGGGAATTCTAGAATTCTTTGTGAAATTTGTTAAGGAATTCTAGAATTCCTTAAAAATAATATTGCTACAAAAACTGGAATAAAAAATGAAAAACTTTATACTTGATAAAATCTTTGTGACTTCTAGCCAGCCGGTGCTTTTTGGGAATTTACTTGAGGCAAATGCGCTATTTAATGAGGGCATGCTAGTTGATCCTGCTAAGCTAAACTTTCGCTTTAATTACTTTTGGCTTTATTTGATTTATGGTTTGCTTTGCGTGGTGCTTTTAACACTTGGAATTCTAGTTTTACACAGTAGTTTTAAAAATATTGATTTACACTTTAGCATTATAAGCACGATGCTTATAACCTCGGCTGTGTTTGTGGGCTTTGATGTATTTAAGCGCTGGGCTAGAAAAGAAATCTCAGCTAAGCGTATTAGACAGGCGTGGGAGCTACACTTTGCTTTTTTTGAGTATGAAAAATACAGCAAAATCATAGAAAATATCTACAATGAGGCCTTAAAAGAGAAAATCTCAAGCAGCGAACTAGAAAAATTTGTGCTTGAAAAAGTGGTGAATAATAAGGAAAATTTGTAAAAGCCTAGTTATTTTGCTAGGCTTGTAAGGTTTATGAAATCTTTGCTATCGTTCTTAAGCAAACACAGTTTTCGCCTTTTTTTGGTGCAAAATCGGAACTTTCTTCTAAACTTACAATTTTGAAACCTAATTTTTCTAAATTATTTTTTAAAATGTTTTTATCTATAAAGCGTCTGTAATGTCCATCTAGTATAAACTCCCTTTTGCCCACAGCTTCTCCGTGACCAAATTTTCCGTCATTTATGGAGCGTGCTTCTATGAAAAAAAGTCCATTTTTATTTAGCATTTTTGCGATATTTTCAAAAAGTGCTTTTTCTTGTTCATCATTTATAGCATGCAAAGTAAAACGAGAATAACAAAAATCAAAACCTTGTTTATATATCTCTAAATCAGAAGTAAAATCAGCACAAATAAAGTTTGTATCACTTTTGTTATTAAAAATTTCAAGTTTTGAAATGCTGACATCTGAACTATCAATAGCTGTAACATTTATATTGTTTTTTATAAAAAACAAGCTATCTCTACCATTTCCACAGCCAAACTCCACAAGTCTAGCCCCACTTTTATCATACAAAAAATTATCAAAAACAAATTTAGCAAATGAGCTAGGATTGCTTATTTCATCGTGTTTTGAGCTATAGAATTTATCCCAATATACTCTATCATCTATCATTTGAGTATCCTAAAAATTTTAAAATTTCTTTTATATTTTCTTCCAAATTGCCTGCGCCATTTATTGTTATGTTTGGTTTTGGCTCATCGTAGGCAATATCCACGCCTACTACATCTTTTTGAAGTCCAGCTTTTGCTTTGCTATAAAGCCCTTTTTGATCTCTTTTTTCTAGCACTTCAATCGGGCATTTTATGTAGATTTCAATGTATTTTAGATGATTTTTTTCGCAGAGTTCTCTATTGTGCTTGTAGCACTCATTAAAGAGTGAAATAGCGGTGTGAACCACGCAAAAGCCTTGCTTGGCTAGTGCTACGCAAAGAGCAATTTTTTTTCTAGTTATGTTTATGCGAGCTTCTTTTGAGTAGCCAAAACTATGCTCAAAAACCTCTCTAAAATCATCGCCGTCTGTGTAAATCACGCCTTTGCTTTTTAGCTCGCCTTTTGCGTGAAGTTCTTCAAGTTTAGCACAAAGTGCTTTTGCGGTGGTAGTTTTACCAGCACCAGCTAGACCATTTATCCAGATTATTTGTCCCATTTTTGTCCCATGTTTGTCTTGTAAAAATCAAGTAATTTTGCCTTTTAAATTCTTTAAAATCGCTTATAAACTAGAATTTGGCACGGATTTTGCTTGAAAATCACAAAAGGAATACAATGAACAGCTACGAATACGAAGAACAAATAAAACAAATCTGTGCAAAAGGCGATTTTTCTTCGCTTGATACTTTTGAGAAAAACCTAATCGCCATTGATAGCTACTCAAGGGCTTTGGCTAAAAAGCTTTTAGAAACTAGGGGGAATCACACTTATAAGGTAATTTTTGATGATGATTTGCTTGGCCTTAATATAGATTTTGGCAGTGGAGCAAGGCTTTATAATGACCCAAAAAGCGAGATTAAAGCTAGGTTAAATGAGCTAGGCGGTAAGTATTTTTTATATCCTGCGATTTTTATGTATGGACTAGGAAATGGTGCGCTTATTTCAGCATTGCTTACTAATGAAAACCATAAAACAATAATCGTCTTTGAACCAGATATCCAGGTGCTTTTTATAGTGCTAAACTTCATCGATTTTAGTGCGTGGCTTTTAAAAAATCGCCTTGTGATTTTGAGTAGCGATGTGTGCGATTTTAGCATGTATTGCGACCTTTGCGGTCTTGATGGAGTGTTTAAAAGTTGCAATATCTTTGAACTGCTTATAAACACACCTGCTTATAATGTATTTTTAGAGGATTTTGCAAAGGTAGGGCAGGAGTTTGTGCAAATGTTTCAATGGAAGCTAGAGTGCTATGGAGCAGATGCTGATGATACGATGACAGGCATAAATCAAACTTTGGCTAATATCCCAGATATGTTAGCTGGCATACCACTATCAAAAATCATAAAAGAAAGAAAAAACAAAGTAAAAACCGCAATAATAGTATCAACTGGGCCAAGTTTAACAAAACAGCTAGAATTGCTAAAAGAAATAAAAGATAAAGCCACGATAATAAGCGTTGATTCTAGCTATGAAATACTAAAAAAACACGGCATAAAGCCAGATTTTGTGGTATCACTAGAGAGAATAGAGCTTACATCTAAGTTTTTTGAAAGTCCAGTTTCTAGTTTTGATGATGATACTATTTTTATGCTCTCAAGTCTAACGCATAAAAAAAGTGTAGAATATGTAAAAGCTCGCAATTATAGCCTTGTTTTAAAGCCACTAAATTTTGAGCTAGGATTTAAGGACAATGACTTTGGTTATCTAAGCGGTGGGCATTCGTGCGCACATTTGGGCTATGATTTGGCTGTGGCATTAGAGCATGAAAAAATCGTGCTTATCGGTCAAGATTTAGCCTTTGGAAATGATAATATCACTCACGCAGATGGTCACGCATACAAAAGAGTGGCAAATGAAAAATATGACAAACTAGAACAAGCCCTAGCTTATGGTGGTAAAGGACAGGTGCTAAGCACTGCTGTTTGGGGAGTGTTTAGAAAAGAGTTTGAGCTTTTGTTTCAAAAGAATAAAACCCCAGCCTATAACTGCACAGAGGGTGGTTCTAGGATAGAAGGTGCGATAGAAAAGCCTTTTAAAGAGCTTTGTGAGATTATAAAAAATGAAAATAAACCTAAGTTTAGAGTGCCAAAACCGCTAAGTGTAAATGAGCAAAGCTCAAAAATGCTTAGCTACACTGCCAAGCTAAAAAGCGCAGTAGAACTAGGCAAAGATTTTGTAAAAAAAGCTAGCGATATTGATAAGACTATAAAAATAGCCTTAAAATCAAATAATGTAGAGTTGATGAAAAATACTTCCCAGCTAGCCAGGGAGCTAAAAATAATCTTTGAAAACAAGCTTTTTGAGAGCTTTTTTATGCAGCTTTGTGGCACTACAATAAAAACAAAAGAAATGGAACTAACCAAAATCATAGTTCA
Organism: Campylobacter magnus; assembly: GCF_028649595.1. NCBI lineage: Bacteria > Pseudomonadati > Campylobacterota > Epsilonproteobacteria > Campylobacterales > Campylobacteraceae > Campylobacter > Campylobacter magnus. The sequence continues at coordinate 346,483 of NZ_JAQSLK010000001.1, read as the reverse complement.
AAACATAGAGCTAAATGAAAAGCTAAAAAATGCCTTAGAGCTTGATATGGCACTCTTTAAAAGCGTAAGTGGCTTTGTAAAGCAAATAAATGAGAGCATTGAAAAATATTTTTTAGCAAAGAGTAAAGTATGACAAACATTTTAATTACCGGTGCTGATGGCTTTATTGGCTCGCATTTAACTGAGTTTATTTACAAAGAGAGTAAAAACGAAGCAAGCCCCTTTTTTGGCGCAAAGATTAGGGCTTTAAGCCAGTATAATTCTTTTAATTACTGGGGCTGGCTTGAAGATATAGAGGCTGTGAAAAAGAAAGATATCGAAGTGCTTTGCGGCGACATTAGAGATCCGCATTTTTGTAAAAATATCACAAAAGGCGTGGATATTATCTTTCATTTAGCAGCTCTCATTGCTATTCCTTACTCGTATATCGCACCTGATAGCTACCTTGATACAAATGCAAAAGGCACGCTAAATATCTGCCAGGCAGCCCTTGAAAATGGCGTAAAGCGTGTGATTCACACTAGCACTAGCGAGGTTTATGGCACGGCAAAATATGTGCCGATTGATGAAAATCACCCCTTACAGCCACAAAGTCCATATAGTGCGAGCAAAATCGCAGCTGATATGATGGCTCTAAGTTTTTATAATGCTTTTAATCTTGAAGTAGTGGTGGCACGTCCTTTTAACACCTATGGTCCTCGCCAAAGTGCTAGGGCTGTGATACCTACTATAATCACGCAAATCGCAAGTGGCGCAAAGCAAATCAAATTAGGTGATACCACGCCGACAAGGGACTTTAACTATGTTTTAGATACAGTTAGGGGCTTTGCGCTGCTTGCTAGTGCTAAAAATATCGCTGGGCAGGTTATCAATATAGGCAGTGGCTTTGAAATAAGTGTGGGAGATACGCTAAAACTGATAAAAGAGCTTATGAGTAGCGATGTGGAGTTTGTTCTAGAGAATTCTAGAATTCGCCCTAGTACTAGCGAGGTTTTTCGCCTTTGCTGCGATAACTCTAAGATAAAAAAACTTTGCGGTTTCAAGCCAAAATATAGCTTAGAGCAAGGCCTAAAAGAGACTATTTCGTGGTTTAGCAAGGCTGAAAATCTAGCAAAATATAAAGCAGGAATTTATAATGTCTGAAAAAATCGTGCTTGTAGGAGCTGGCGGACACGCAAAAAGCCTAATAGATGTAATTGAGCTAGAAAATAGATTTAGAATTCTAGGTCTTATTGACAACGCTAAAAAAGGCGATGTGCTAGGATACAAGATACTTGGTGGCGATGAAATTTTAAAAGAAATCAAAAGCGAGTGTGCTAATGCGATAGTCGCTGTAGGACAGATAAAATCAGCTAAAATTAGAATTTCCCTTTTTAACAAGCTAAAAGAGCTGGGATTTAACCTACCTGTGATTATCTCGCCGCTTGCTTATGTCTCAAAGCACGCTAGCATAGGCGTAGGCACAGCTGTGATGCACTACGCCTTTATAAACGCAGGAGCAAAAGTGGGTGAAAACTGTATCATAAACACAAAAGCACTCATAGAACACGATGCTGTGGTGGGAGATAACTGTCACATAAGCACCGCAAGTGTGATAAATGGAGACGCAGTCGTGGGAGATGGAGTATTTTTTGGCTCAAACGCCACAGCAAAAAATGGCGTGATAATAGAGCAAAACTCACTAATACCTATGGCAAGTAGTGTAAAATGGGGGGGGGAGCGCTAAAAAGTAGAATTCTAGAATTTCAAGAAGTCCCAAAAATTTTTTTTGCTATAGGGGATGTAGCATGAAAAAAGATCTCATAATTATAGGCTGTGGTGGCTTAGCAAGAGAAATATGTTTTTATGCTTCTATGAATTCTGATGTAAGAATAAAAGGTATTTTAGCTGATGATGAAAAAAAATATAAAAGTAGTAAATTAAATTTTCCTTATCTCGGAAAAATTTATGATTATAAAGTTAAAGAAAATGATTATTTTATTATAGCTTTTGGAGCTCATCCAAGCAAATTTCAAATATACGATGATTTTGCTAAAAATGGTGCAAAATTCTATACATTTATTCATCCGCAATCTATTGTTTTTGATACTTGTGAGATTGGTAATGGTGTTATAATAATGCCATTTTGTGTTATTGGTGATAATGTAAAAATTTCAAATAATGTTTTCATAAATAAGTTTGTAAATATAGGACATGATACTATAATTTCTAAAAGTTCTATTTTTTCTCCATATACGATGATTGGTGGTGGCTCATATATAGGAGAAAATGTATTTTTTTCATCAGGAAGCATAATAGCACCTAACACAAAAGTTGGTGCTAATTGTGTAGTTAGTGCTAATACTTTTATTAAGAAGGGATTGCAAGAAAATAGTTTTGTCTTTAATAATGTAAAAAATATTATAAAGGTTCGTTAATGTGTGGTTTTGTGGGGTGTTTTGGTGCAAGTAAAGATTTAAAAGATAAAGTACTTTTAGCTGGGCAATTTTTAAGGCATAGGGGAGATAAGAAATCAAAACCAAAGCTTTGTTATGATGATAATTTTTCTGCTGCTTTTTCTAGACTGGCAATTAAGGATTTAAATGAAAGTTCTAAGCAACCATATAAAAAAGATGGTTATAATTTTGTTTTGTGTTTTAATGGAGAAATTTATAATTATAAAGAGCTAAAAGACATTCTAATAAAAAAATCATATATTTTTCAAAGCGATAGCGACACTGAGCTTGTATATTTGGCTTTTGATTATTGGGGCTTAAGCTGCTTTGAAAAATTTAGAGGGATGTTTGCTATTTGTGTTTTTGATATAGAAAAAAAGCAAATGTTTCTAGCAAGAGATGCTTTGGGTATTAAAACTTTATACTATACTATCAAAGAGCAAAATGTATATTTTGCTAGCGAAATTAAGGCTTTTAAGCCTTTTATTTCATTTAGTCCTAACTATGATAATTTGTTTGAATTTTTAAAATTTGGAACAAACCTTGGGAAAAGTACTATTTTTAAAGGTATTTATCAGTTAAAACCTGCTCAAATATTAAGTATAGATGTTAATTTGGATATAAAAACAAGTAAATTCTTTAGTTTAGTAGATACATTTGGGGATGATGAAGATATAGATTTTTCTCAAATCAAAGTTTTATTAGATGAAAGTGTAAGACTTCATTGCGATTGTGATGTAAAATATGGCTCCCAATTAAGTGGAGGCTTGGATTCTAGCTTAATAACGGCTTTGGCTCATAAATATAGTAAAGATATGGAAACTTTTAGTGTTCGTTTTACAAATAAAGATTTAGATGAGACAAAATTTCAAAAATTATTAACAGATGAGCTACAAATACAGAGTAATTTTATTGTTTATGATAATTTTTTTAATATTGATAAATTAAACCAAGCAATTTATTTTGAAGATTTTCCACTTCATCATCCAAATATTTTAGCTTCAAACGAAATAAATATGCTAGCTGAATGCAAAGCAAACAAAGTTTTACTTAGTGGAGATGGAGCTGATGAAGTCTTTTGCGGTTATAATTGGCATTTAAGGGAATTTCAAATGTCAAAATTAGATGAAGCCATAAATAAATTAAGTTATTGCCCATTTGAGAATTTAAAAAATTCTGTAAATTTACATCAAAAAGAATTAAATCCAGAAATACTAAGTGATATTTCTAAAATTCCAAATAATCAAGTTATGGTTTATTTAGGTCAAAGAATATATTTAGATAAATGGTTAAGAAGACAAGATCGCTCAGGCATGCAAAATTCGCTTGAAATTAGAGTTCCTTATCTAGATATTGCTTTATTAAAAGCTTTAAATAAATATTCCATAAAAGCTAAAACTGATAATTTTCGTAACGCAAAATTTATATTAAAAAGGCTTGCTGAGCCTTATATAAATAATAAAATTATTTATCAGAAAAAAATCGGATTTCCAATGCCAATAAAAGAATATTTTGCTAGTAAAAAAGCTGAAATTTTTTGGGAGTTTCTAAGAAGTAAAAAAGCAAAAGAAAGAGGCTTTTATAATTTTGCTTATATAGAAAATTTGATAAAAAACCATAAAGAGAACTTACAAGATAATAGTAGAAGTCTTTGGACTATACTAAATCTAGAACTTTGGTTTCGTATTTTTATAGATAAGTAAGCTGATATTTAATTTAATTAAATGTGATATAATTTTTAAATATGATATTAAAATTTTAAATATTTTTCTTGGTTATTTAAACTTTGCAAAGAGGTCTAAAATGAAAAAAGTCTTTATCATAGCAGAAGCTGGGGTCAATCACAATGGCGATATAAATATAGCAAAAAGGCTGATTGAGACAGCAGCAAAGGCTGGGGCGGATGCGGTGAAGTTTCAGAGCTTTAAGGCTGAGCTAGTAATCAGCAAAAATGCTAAAAAGGCCCAGTATCAAGTGCAAAACACTGGTGATGAGAGCGAGAGCCAGCTTGAAATGGTAAAAAAACTAGAACTTGATGAAAAAGCTCACGACGAGCTAATCGCTTATGCAAAAAGCAAAAATATAGAGTTTTTATCTACGCCTTTTGATTTGCCTAGTGTGGATCTGCTAGTAAAAAAGGGACTAAAAATCATAAAAATCCCAAGCGGAGAGATAACAAATCTGCCTTATTTAGAAAAAATCGGTGCTTTGGGACTAAAAATCATTCTTTCAACTGGCATGGCAAAGCTTGGCGAGATAGAAAAAGCACTAGAAATTCTAGAATTCTCAGGCACAAAAAAAGATGATATAACAGTGCTTCACGCAAATACAGAGTATCCAACGCCTCTTGCTGATGTAAATCTAAAAGCGATGAGAACCATAAAAAAAGCCTTTAAAGTAAAAGTTGGATATAGCGATCACACAAAGGGCATTGAGGTGCCAATCGCAGCTGTGGCACTGGGTGCTAGTGTGATAGAAAAGCACTTTACGCTTGATCGTAACATGAGTGGCCCAGATCACAAAGCCAGCCTAGAGCCTGATGAGCTTATAGCGATGGTAAGTGCTATAAGAAATATAGAGCTAGCACTTGGCTCAGGCATAAAAACGCCAAGCAAGAGCGAGAGTAAAAACATAAACATAGCCCGCAAATCAATAGTGGCTAATCGTGCTATCAAAAAAGGCGAGATTTTTAGCAAAGATAATCTAGCTATCAAAAGACCAGGTTCTGGCATAAGTCCTATGCGCTTAGGCGAGGTGCTAGGCAGGGCGGCAAGCCGTGATTTTAGTGCTGATGAGCTAATAGAGATTTAGAGAATTTTAGAGGGAATTTTAGACAGAATTTTAGAATAAATTTAGAAAATTGAGGTAAAAATGAAGCGAAAAATCTGCGTTGTAAGCACGAGTCGGGCTGATTATGGCTTGCTTTTTTGGCTGCTTAAAGAAATAGAAAAAAGCAGATTTTTAGAGCTTAGCTTGGTGCTATCTGGCTCACATTTAGAAGAGCGTTTGGGGTTAACTTATAAAGAAATAGAGCGTGATTTTAAGCATTTTTATAAAGTTCCTTTGGGGCTAGAAAACGATGATGAAACTGCGCTTTGTTTGGCTTTTAGCGCAGGTGTGGCTGGATTTAGCAAGGTTTTAGAGCAGGTTAGGCCTGATATAATGATGCTTTTAGGCGATAGATACGAAATGCTAAGTGCTGGTATCGCTGGCATGCTAAGGGCTATCCCACTAGCGCATATCCACGGCGGAGAGAGCACGCAAGGTGCGATTGATGAGGGTATTCGCCATGCTTTAACAAAAATGAGTCATATTCATTTTTGTGCCACAAGTCTTTATAAAAGGCGCATTATCCAGCTAGGCGAAAATCCTGCTAGGGTGTATAATGTAGGCGGTCTTGGGGTTGAAAACATTAAGCGTTTAGAGCTTTTGGGCAAAAAAGATTTTGAAAACTCGCTAGGCTTTAAGCTTGGCAAGAAAAATATTTTAGTAACTTTTCATCCACAAACGATAGAGAAAAAATCTGCTAGCAAGCAATTTTCGCAGATTTTAAACGCACTTGATAGCCTTAAAGATACGCATTTTATCTTTACAGGCGCAAACGCTGATAATGGTGGAAAAATCATAAATGAAATGGCTCAAAGCTACTGCCTTAAAAACCCAAAAAAGGCTATTTTTGTAATGAGTCTTGGGCAGTTGCGATACCTAAGTGCGATAAAGCACGCTGATATAGTACTTGGCAATAGCTCAAGTGGCATTAGTGAAGCCCCAAGTCTAAAAAAAGCCACCATAAATATAGGCAATCGCCAAAAAGGCAGGATAAAAGCACCTAGCATAATTGATGCAAAATGCGATAAATCAGCTATTTTAAAGGCTATTAAAAAGGCGTATTCAAAGGATTTTCAAGCAAAGTTAAAAAGTGTTAAAAATCCTTATGGCTCAGGTTTTGCTAGTAAAAAAATAATCAAAGTGCTAGAAAATATAAAATTAAATGGTATTTTAAAAAAGAAATTTTATGATTTGGATGCAAAATGTATAAAATAGATGAGATAAAAATAAATCAAAACGCAAGTATAAAGGAGGCCCTAGAAGTAATAGATAAAGGTGCTATAAAAGTAGCTGTGGTGCTAAGTGATGATGGCTTGCTACTTGGTATGTTAAACGATGGCGATATAAGGCGAGCACTTTTAAAAGGCATGAGCCTAGGTGATAGTATAGCCGGCATAATAAACAAGCATCCAGTAGTAGCAAATATAAATGATACAAAAGAGCGAATTCTGGAGTTAGCAAATGAAAAAAAGCTTCATCAAATACCTATTATATCTAATGGCAAGCTAATAGGAATTCAAGATATAAGGGAGTTTTTGGCTCCAAAAAATAAGCCAAATAAAGTGATTTTGATGGTTGGGGGACTTGGCACTAGGCTTAGACCTCTTACAAATGATGTGCCAAAACCAATGCTAGATGTAGGAAACAAGCCGATTTTACACACCATAGTAGAAAACTTCGCAAAGTATGGCTACACAGATATAATAATGTGTGTAAACTATAAATCTGAGATAATAAAAGAGTATTTTGGAAATGGAGATAAGTTTGGCGTAAAAATAGAGTATGTTTTAGAAAGTAAGCGCATGGGGACAGCTGGGGCACTCAGCTTGCTTAAAGAAAGACCAAAAGATGATTTTTTTGTAATGAACGGCGATTTGCTAACAAATGTAAATTTTGAGTATTTACACGAATATCATAAAGATAGCAATGCCCTAGCTAGCATTTGTATCCGCAAATATGAAATGCAAGTGCCTTATGGCGTGGTAAATGTAAGGGCAAATAAAGTAACTTCAATAGAAGAAAAGCCTACGCAGAGCTTTTTTGTAAGTGCTGGGATTTATATGTTTAGCCCTATTGTGCTTGATTTTATCCCAAATGGCGTTTTTTACGATATGCCAACGCTTTTTAGTGAGCTTTTAAAGCACGATTTTCCAATTCATCCTTTTCCTATCCGTGAGTATTGGCTTGATATTGGCAGAATGGACGAGTATAGAAGGGCAAATGATGAGTATGAGGGAGTTTTTGGGTTATGAGAGTTTTGGTTGTAGGCTATGGCTCTATTGGCAGCAGGCATTGTGAGGTTTTAAGCAGCTTAGGACACGAAGTAGAGGTGCTTACAAGCAAGGATTTAAAAGAGTTTAAAAGCTATAAGAGTTTTGACGAAATTCCGCTTAGCGAGTTTGATTATTTTGTGATTGCTACGCCTACAAATAAGCATTTTGAAAATCTAGAATTCCTAAATAAAAATGTTAAAAATAAAATTATATTTTGTGAAAAACCGCTTTTTGAGAGTAAAAAAGCGCATTTAAAGCTAGAAAACTCAGTTTTTGTAGGCTATGTTTTGCGCTATCATCCCTTGCTTTTAAAGCTAAAAAACGAGCTAAAAAATGAAAAAATAATTTTCGCGCAGGCAAAATGCTCTTCGTATTTGCCTACTTGGAGGCCAAATACTGATTATAGAGCCTCTTATAGCAGTGACAAAGAGCGTGGTGGTGGAGTTTTGCTAGACCTTAGTCATGAGATTGATTATTTACTGTGGCTTTTGGGCGATTTTGAGCTAAGTTTTAGTATGGATGAGAAAATCTCTGATTTAGAGATTTCAAGCCATGATTTTTGTGCCTTTTTTGCTAAAGGCAAAAATGGAGAAATTATTAGCGTTAGCTTAGATTATATAAGTAAAATCACGCAAAGAACGCTTTTAATAGAAACTTTAAATAAAACTTTTTTGCTTGATTTTATCGCTGGATGCCTAAAAATCGCTGATAAAAATGGAGAAATTCTAGAATTCCTAGTAAAAATAGAAAGGAATTCTAGTTTTAAAGCTATGCATGAAGATATTTTAGGTAAAAAAGAGTTTGCTTGCGATTATGAGTTTGGTCTAAAGACAATGGAGATTATAAATGCAGTTCAAAAGGGGGATAAATGAGTGAGGCACTATGCACAATTTGCGCTAGAGGTGGCAGCAAAGGCGTAAAAAACAAAAACATAAAAGAGCTTTGTGGCAAGCCGCTTATCGCTTATAGCATAGAACAAGCTAGGGCTTGTGGGCTTTTTGAGCATGTTGTGCTTAGCACAGATAGCGATGAAATAGCAAGCGTTGCTATAAAGTATGGTGCTGAGGTGTTTTTTAAAAGGGAAGCAGAGCTTGCTAGCGATACGGCTGGCAAAATTCCAGCTATAAGGGATGCATTTTTGCGTAGCGAAAAATATTTTGGCAAGGAATTTAAGTATTTAGTAGACCTTGATGCTACTTCGCCTTTGCGTTTGCCTAGCGATATAACAGCGGCTTTTGAGCAGTTTTTAAAAGATGAAAATGATATTTTAATAACAGCTATGCCAAGTCGCAGAAGTCCGTATTTTAATCTAATTGAGTTTGATGAGCGTGGCAAAGTGGGGCTTAGCAAGCCACTAGCTAAGTCTATTTTAAGGCGCCAAGATGCGCCAAAAACTTATGATATGAATGCCTCTATTTACATTTGGAAAAAAAGGGCGATTTTGGAGTGTGATAGTGTATTTACAGAGCGAACTGGGCTTTATGTGATGCCAGAAATTCGCTCTATTGACATTGATAGCGAGCTTGATTTTGAGTTTGTAGAGTTTATAATAAGGAAGCAAAAATGTTAAAAGACAAAGTAGTAGTGATAGCTGGCGGAGCAGGGCTCATAGGAAAAAGCTTTGTAAAATCAGTCCTTGAAAATGGCGCAAAAGCAGTAATTGCTGATATAAACGAAGCAGAGGGCAAGAAGTATTGTGATGAGCTAAAAACTAAGTTTTCTAGCAATGTAGAGTTTGTGAAATTTGATCTTTGTGATAAAGATTTGATTTTAAAATGTATTGATTTTACGCTTAGTAACTTTGGCAAGATTGATGCCGCTATAAATGCGGCATATCCACGCACTAAGGATTTTGGGGCATATTTTTTTGATGCTAGTTATGAGGATTTTTGTAAAAATACAAATATGCAGCTTGGCGGCGCGTTTTTGTTTATGCAAGAATTCGCTAGATTTTTTAAAACTAAAAATGCTGGAAATATCATAATGCTCTCATCCATCCAAGGCGTTGTAGCACCAAAGTTTGAGACCTATAAAGACACGCCGATGAGCTCGCCTATAGCATACAGTGCTATAAAAGCTGGGCTAATTCACATGGTAAAATATCTAGCAAAATACTTAAAAGGCTCTAATATTAGAGTAAATTGCATTAGCCCAGGTGGAATTTTAGATGGGCAAAATCCTATTTTTTTACAGCAGTACAAAAATGTTTGCTTAAATAAAGGAATGCTAGATCCTAGCGATATTTGTGGCGCAGCGTTGTTTTTGTTAAGCGATGCTAGTGCTTGTGTCAATGGACAAAATATCGTAGTTGATGATGGTTTTTGTTTGTAGGAATTCTAGAATTCCTTAAAAATATTTTATTAAAGTTTTATTTTAAATGTTGTAAAATTGTAGTTTTTTAGGAAAAATTATGGAAAAAATCAAACAAATCGTTTTAGAAGCTCTAAAAACCCTTGGCGATGAGCTAGGCGATGAGAGTCTAAAAAATGCTGATGAGACAACAAGACTATATGGCAAAAACTCTAGCATTTCTAGCATAGACTTGGTTACACTTGTGGTTGATATAGAAGAAAAAATTGAAAGCGAGCTAGGCAAAAATGTAGTGCTAGCTGATGAGAAGGCAATGAGTGCTTTTGACTCACCATTTCGTGATGTAGGCTCGCTTTGTGAGTATATCTCAAAGCATGTGTAGAGTTTTTATCATCTCAGGCTCTAGTCGTGGTATCGGCAAGGCTTTAAGCGAGCACTACCTAAAATGCGGCGATATAGTAGTAGGCTGTGCTAGAAGCCCTAGCGATATAGCGCATAAAAACTACCGCCACTTTATCCTAGATATAAATGATGAAAAAGCCGTGGTCTCTATGGTGAGGGCTGCTAAAAAAGAGTTTGGCAAAATTGACATTTGTCTAAATAACGCTGGCATGGCGTCCATGAATCATATCCTAACCACTAGCTATGAGAGCGCAAAAAGATTAGTTGATGTGAATTTTCTAGGTGCTTTTTTGCTGAGCCGTGAGGTGGCAAAGGTCATGATAAGTAATAAAAATAGTGCTAAAAGTGGTGTGATAATAAACTTTAGCTCTGTTGCAGCCCCGCTTTGCTTGGAGGGCGAGGCGATATATGCTGCTAGCAAGGCTGCTTGCGAGAGTCTAACTAAAACCATGGCAAAAGAGCTAGCAAGCTACTCTATAAGGGTAAATGCTATCGCTCTCACGCCTGTGCAAACTGATCTTATAAAAGCCGTGCCAAAGGATAAAATAAAGGCACTTTTAGAACAGCAAGCTATAAAAAGATTTGGCGAATTTGGCGATATTATAAATGTGATTGATTTTTTTATAAGCCAAAAAAGTGATTTTATCACAGGGCAGATTATCACGCTTGGTGGGGTTTTAAGATGAGTTTTTTGCTTGAAAGATTTAGAGATAATGCTGATAAAATCGCTATAATAGATGATGGCAAAAGCTATACTTATGGCGAGCTTTTAGAGGGAATTCTAGATTTATCTAGCACTACGCTAAAAGGCATTGGGAACAAAGTAGTAGCTATAATCGGTGGATATAGTTTTTATAATATTGCTTTGTTTTTAGCTCTTTATGAAAATAAAAATATCATAGTCCCACTTGTAGAGTGTAATGAAACTGCGCTAAAAGAAAGCATGGCAGATATAAAAATAAATGCAGGAATTCTAGAATTCCCTAAACTAGAATTCCCTAATTCTAAATTCCATAAACTAGAATTCCCCAATCTAGAATTCCTAGAAACAAATGATAAAAAACACGCTATTATAGAAAATCTTTTTAGGCAAAACCATGCTGGTCTAGTGCTATTTAGCTCAGGAAGCACAGGCAAACCAAAGGCTATGGTCCACGACCTTAATACGCTTATTTCTAGCTTTGAAGCCAAAAAGCCACGCAAACTAAATATGCTACTTTTTTTGCTTTTTGATCACATCGGTGGAATAAATACGCTTTTAAACATCCTAGCTACTTTAAGCACAGCAATCATACCAAGAGAGAGAAATAGCGATGAAATCTGCGCTTTAATAGAAAAATATAAAATCTCAGTTTTGCCCTCAAATCCTACTTTTTTAAATCTAATTTTAATGAGCAATGCTCATAAAAAATACGACCTAAGTAGCCTAAAAATGATAACTTACGGCACAGAGGCTATGAGTGAGAGCCTGCTTGCTCGCCTAAAAGCTACTTTTAAAAAAGTAAAGTTCTTACAAACCTTTGGCACTAGTGAGACTGGCATACTAAATACTAGCTCAAAGTCATCAAGCTCTACTTATATAAAACTAAATGACGCAGAATATAAAATCGTAAATGGCGAGCTGTGGATAAAGAGCAAAACGCAGATTTTAGGCTATTTAAATGCTGATATGAGCGCTTTTAAAGATGGTTGGTTTAAAACAGGCGATCTAGTCTTGCGTGACGTGGAATATCTAAAAATCGTTGGCCGCGTAAAAGAGCTAATAAATATAGGTGGTAAAAAAGCTCTGCCAAGCGAGATAGAAAGCGTGATAATGGAGCTAGAAAATATCGCTGATTGCGTAGTGTATGGAGAGAAAAACGCTATTACAGGGCAGAGTGTAAGCTGCGATGTAGTGCTAAAAAATACTATGGCTAAAGATGAGCTAAAAAAACTAATAAGAAGCACTTGCGCTAGCAAACTAGAACGCTATAAAATCCCTAGCAAGATAAATGTGGTAGAAAAAATCGCTTTTACAAATAGGTTTAAAAAGGTGCGAGCTTGATAGTTTTTAAAGATTATAAACTTTTAAGTTTAAGTGAGCATAAAAGGCTTTTAGAGCTTAGAAACAGCGATGAAGTAAGGTTTAGCTCTAATGATACTAGCGCGATTTTGCTAGAAAATCACCTTGCGTGGTGCGAGAATTTAAAGAGTGGCAGATACTTTGCTATTTATGAAAATGATATTTTGCTAGGTGGGGTAAATGTAAATAATGATTTTTGGGGAGTGTTTTTTGCCCCTGAGATAAATCCATTTTTAAAGTTTGCTTGTGCTTATAGATTTTTGCAAAAATGCTTGGAGAGTAGGGAGCTTTTACGAGCAGATATAAGAAAAACAAATGTAAAAGCACTAGAATTAAATCAATTTTTTGGCTTTAAGATTAAAGCTGAGGATAGTGATTTTTTTCATTTAGAGCTAAAAAAGGCTGATTTACAAATCAAAAATAAAAAAATAAAAGAAAAAATAGATTTATTATCAAATAAAATATATTTTTTATAGCATAATTTATTTTTTCTTACACATTTGTTTTAGCTCATCAATACTTACTAGATTACCATAATCACTTTCGCTCCAACTTTTTGGCACTTCAATGTAGTTTTTGCCATAAGTAATAGTAAAAAAATCATCGTATTTTGCTAACATGCTTACATAAAAATTTTTATATGGCATTCTTACAAAGCCACCCTCGTACACCCATTTTGGTATATAAAAAAATTTATTATTATTATAGTTTGTCACTAAATATTCACCATATTCATCTGGCATACCTATATCTATGATGACTTTTTCTTCGCTATTATCTGTTATGCATATACGGTCGATTTGGTTTTTTTTACGAACCAAATCATCTTTTTGAAACTTTACTATTTCTATATTTAAATCGCTAAAAATTTTAGGCAATTCTTGCGCTAGAATAAGTAATTCATCGTATTTTAATACAAAAATATCCACATCAGATCCATAACTTAGGGACTTTCCTCTTAATAGATATAGTCCACTACTACCTTCTAAATAATATTCTATATTTTTGCTTTGTAAATACTCATCAAGTTTTTTTACTATATTATCTACCGATTTTTCTCTCTCATCACTTGTATATATTAGCTCATCTTCGCTTATTAGTTTTATTTTTTCATCTAGAATTCCAAGGTTTTTTAGCTGAGTTTTCATCTGTTTATGCCAAACCCCGCCATATGCAATATAATCAAATTCTAGTTTGTCATACTCATTTGGAGAAAATATAGAAATTCCTTTGTAATCCTTACCAACCATGTCTTTATTATTATCTATAAAAGCCACTATTTTATATTCTTTATTGTCTTTGAATGTTCTATATATAGCTCTGCCGGCATTACCAGTGCCAAAGATTACTATTTTTTTCATGTTTCTATTTACTTTCTATATTTCTTAATATGATATTTTTTATTATGAAATCACTTACTTGTTCTATTTCGTTTAGTTGTACATATTTTGGTAGTTCTACATTGAAAGCTTTTTTTGTTTTTTGTATTAGCTCATCTGTGTAAATTAGAGTGCCATTTTGAATATCTTCTATGCCATCCAAATATATCGATTCCTTATTTTTTAATCGCATTTGTTCTATGGTAAAATAATCTTCACAAAAATAAGCACTTAATCTTTTACCATTAATTATCACCGGATATCCGCCTATCTCACCAAAAACACCAGGGCAGTGTAACTTAATAATTTTTTTGAATCTTGTAGCATTCAAGATAGCTTTAATAATTTCGTAGTTACTAGAAGCATTCATTTGATTTCTTGTAGCATTCGTTGGCATTGATATATTGCATTTTGCTAAAACATCATTTATATTTATGTTTATTTTTTTGTTATTATATCTTATGTCTATTAGCATATCTATACCTTCGCTATGACCTTCTTTGCTTATTACTACATCATGAAAGTGCGATACAGCAAATGTTATGTCTATATTCCACCAATCTTTTATATCTAGTGCACTTGATACAGCAAGTTTAATGCGCGGTATAAGGTGGTTTATATTTCCACTACCAAAGTCAGGATATGATTTGTTTGCACTTTTTAACCATGGTATTGTTGCGTCTGAGTATGATGTGTTTATCACTATTGCATCGGAATTAGCATTATCATATGCCTGCATGATATTTTTTGTAAAGCGCATAGCAAGTGGCGACCAAATTCCATAAGCTCTTAGGTTGTGCCATGATATACTGCCATATTTTAATCCTGTGTATGCTCTACTGCTATTTACTATTATATTTGGCTTAAAAGTGTTTATTGCATCAGTGATTTGTTGTATACTTGAAAGATCTATATCGCCAATTATGGATACTTTTGTTTTATTTTGTTGTCTTATAGCAGATGATATAGTAGCTATGTTTACATCTAAACTCATTTTTTCTTTATCTCTACCGCAAACACAAATCTCTATATATTCATCACTGCTAGATAATAGATAATTTAATAAATAATTACCAACACTTCCTAACCCTATTATCATTATTCGTATTTTTTGTTTTTGTAATATTTGTTTTTTGATATTTTGGAGTTTTTGTTCCAACATAATCTATCCTCTAAAATTTATTTTTTCAAAATCATCTATTGTGTTACAATTTATCCATTTCTTAAACTTTATTATAGCACAATTATTTATATCCACATCACTAAAATATTTTTGTATAAATTCTAAATTTGTATCTTTAAATATACTTTCTTGACATTTATTGATTATATTTCTTATTTTTTTGGTGTTTGAAAATTTCCATATTTGTGCAGAATTGAAAATAGCAGTAAAAGGTTCTAAAATCTCTAATGAGTTGTGCGATTTATCATAAATATACTTTATATGATTTTTAGTGTTTATGTATAGAGATACCGACTTATTTGCATATATATCATGATTATTTATACTTATAGTATCTTTTGGAGATTTTATAATTTTTAAAAAATTATCTTTATCTACAAATAGATCCCCCTCGGAAAATATGATTTCACTAAAATTATATTCTAATGTTTTTTTTAATCCAAGGTATAGACTGTAACCACTTCCTAAACTGTTATATTTATCATTATAAATTAAATCTATATTGTTTGTATTAAAATATTTCAGAGTTGCTTCTAATTCATTAAATAAAAATCCACCTACTATAATAATTTTATCAAAATATTTATGAAATTCTAAAAATCTTCCAAGCAAAGAGTGTTTTGGAGTGTTTTTATAAAAAATAGATTTTAACACTGGTTTTTTACTTTTTAAAGAAGTATTAAATCTAGAAGAAATTCCGGCAGTGCTTAAAATTAGAATTTTCATATTAGTTCTTTTATACACATTTCGATTCCTTTTTCTAAGTTTATTTTTGGAATCCACTTGGTTTTGCTTTTAATTTTTGAAATATCTAAAATTCTTCGTTTAGGATCAGATTTTCGATATCCACTAAAAACTATTTTCGGATTGTCTATATTGAGTTTTTTAGCACAAAGCGAAACAAGGTCTAAGATAGATATTTCTTCATCGGTTGCTACATTGTAAATAGAACCATCTAGCGCATCTTGAGAGTTTATTAAAGCTATTATAGCTGAGCAGCTGTCAATGTTATTTAAAAATGTTCTTTTGTTTTCTTTAGAATTTTCTAATAATATTACCTCCTTATTTCTAAATAAAGAAGTTAATATATGAGGTATTATATGCTTAGGATATAACTCATTTTTACTATACACATTTGCAAAGCGTATAGAACAACCTTTTATTTTATTTTTATCAACAGCATCTTTCATGAAAAATTCAGTTAGAAGTTTGCCGGTAGCGTAACTAGTTCTTTGGCTATGCTCTGCGTTTGACATTGTTATAAAATCGCTCTCTTTCATGCCTGCATTATCATCTTTACATGATTGCATAGAATACACTTCTGAAGTTGAACAATTTATAAAAATATCAGCCTTTTGCCTTATTGCCTGTTCTAAAAAGTTTTTCATGCCAAGTACATTAGTATTAAAAGTACTATTTACTTCATAGAAATATTCTGTATGGACAACAGCAGCACAATTTATATATATCAAACGAGAAAAGTTTTCTTTTTTATTTTTTACGATTTGCTCAATTTCTTCCATGCTGCCTATATTATTTAAATCATATTCATAAAACTCAAAATTTTTTATTGATAGTATGTCATCTATTGTTTTAATACTAGAAGCAAAAAAATTATCAAATCCAATTACATAATTATCTTCTTTTAGAAGTTGCCTAGCTAATTCGTTGCCAGTCATGCCACTAACACCACTTATTACATATAAATCTGCCATTCTTAAACTCCGTATTTCAATCTATTTTTATAAAATATATCTACATTATTACTAAAACAATACATTTCTTTTTCTATATTGTATTTAATTTTTTTAAAAATTACTTCTTGCGTTATAATATCAACTATTGCAAACTGTGCCATAGAATTTTGATTTCTAGGTTGACCGACTGAGCCAGGATTGATAAAAATAGTTTTTTTTCTATTTCTTTTTGCTTTATTGTTAATTTTATAATATTTTTCAAAAAAATGTGGTTCGTGAGAATGTCCGGAAAATACAAAATCATACTCGAAATACTCATTTAAATTATCACTTAAAGATAATTTTCCCCAATAATTATCTTCAATATTACCATGGATGCATAAGCACTTGAGCTGAGAAATATTAAGTTCTAGCATTGCTTCATTTTTCATATTAAATTTTATGTAATCTATACTTTTTTTGCTTAATTTGGAAAAAGTATATTTTGCCGATTCTATTGCTCTTGCAGAAGAAAATTTTTCATAATTTTTATTTATAATTGCATACTCATGATTCCCCCATATGTTACATAAAATCGGCAATTTTATATTTTTTATCATCTCTATAACTTCATTTGAATGTGGGCCATAGTCTATTAAATCACCTAAAAATAAAAAAGCATTTATATCTTTTTGAGTATCTATATATTTTAGAACCGAATCAAATGCTTCTAGATTGCCATGTATATCAGATAATATAGCTATTTTCATTTTAAAAATTCCATAAAATTCTTTTTATTTTGTGCAGGCGTAGTTGTTGGTCTGCCTAGGTCGCTTCTTGCGCCGATTTTTACTTTTATTTCTAAAAATGTGAGTTCATTTTTTATACCATTAAGAGCATTTTGTAGACTAATTTCATCATTTGCACATATCGCCTTATCATAGCCACAGGCCTTAGCAATAGCACATAAATCAATCTTATTGGCACAAGTTGGCTGAGCTCCCACTGAGTCGTGAGCAGCATTATTTAGCACGATATGAAGTAGATTTTTTGGCTTTTGAGAGCCGATTATCGCCATTGCACCCATGTGCATAAGGGTTGCTCCATCACCATCTATACAGACTATATGACTATTTTTTTTCTCATTAGCGATAGAAAGGGCTATAGAACTAGCATGTCCCATGTTTCCCACACAAAGAAAATCACTCGTATGACTTTGGTTTAAACTTTCTCTAAGCTCAAAAAGCTCTCTACTTGCCATGCCAGTAGTAGAGATAAAGACCGAGTTTTTTAACTCTTTTATACAAATTTCTATAGCTTTTTCTCTACTTAAAGCAGTGCTAAAAAAAGTAGAGTCTTCAGCTTTAAACTCACTAAAAGTTCCTTTTCTTGCTACCAAAGCAAAGGGTGCAGATTTTGTTATCATATACTTAAATGCTTTATTTAATTGCTCTTTGTAGCAATCTGGGTCCAAAATCTCATAGGGAATTCTAGATGAATTTAAAAGCTCGCATGTTACTTCACCTTGCCTTATGTGTTGTGGCTCGTCTTTTATGCCAGGTTCTCCACGCCAACCGATTAAAAGCAAACAAGGCAAAGCATACACAAGCTCATCGCATAAAGATAAAAGCGGATTTATAGCATTGCCTATACCTGAGTTTTGCATATATATAAGTGGAATCTTACCAGTGGCTAGATGATATCCAGCACCTAGCGCTACTGCTCCACCTTCATTTTGTGCTATTATGTGTTTTTTTGCATTTTTGCCAGCATAAGCACAAAAGCTTTTTAGCAAAGAGTCGGGTACACCGCTAAAAAACTCAATGCCATTTACACTAAGCTCAGCAAAAAACTCTTTTATATCTATCATTTTGTTACCTTATACACCTTGTGGTATTAGCTCTATTACATTTTTTATAGACATACATAACTCATCAGCCTCTAATGAGCGTTCGTTTTGCAATATACTTTTAGCACACTTTTGCATAGCAGGATATGATGCACGCAACAAGTGATTTGCGTAGATTATTATATTTGCCCCCCAGTTTGCTAGCTCAGCTTCTTTTATGTGATTATATGAAGTAGGAACTAGAACCAAAGGAATTCTAGAGTATTTTTTGCGAAATTCTAGACAAAACTCTTTTATGTCTTCACCACTCTTTTTTTTACTGTGTATCATTATACCATCGGCACCAGCTTCTACACTAGCAAAAGCTCTTGTTAGTGCATCACTTACGCTTTTGCCAGCGATTAGCTCTTCAATTCGCGCTATTATCATAAACTCATCAGTAAGCTGAGCTTTTTTTCCCATAGCAATTTTATTGCAAAACTCTTCTGTGCTAGCTAGTTCTTGTTTGACAGCTGTACCAAAAAGTGAGTTCTTTTTAAGCCCCATTTTATCTTCTATAATCACAGCTGAAACACCATTTCTCTCCAAAGTTCTTACCATAAA
This sequence comes from Campylobacter magnus, assembly GCF_028649595.1. NCBI lineage: Bacteria > Pseudomonadati > Campylobacterota > Epsilonproteobacteria > Campylobacterales > Campylobacteraceae > Campylobacter > Campylobacter magnus. Next base: position 327,482 of record NZ_JAQSLK010000001.1, on the reverse strand, counting down.
AACAAAGTGCTCTGCAATTCCTCCAGTATCTCCATCAAAAATGATTGGCTTTGTAGTACATTCTAAAATATCACTAAGCCCTTGTAAGCGGCTTGTAAGGTCTACTGCTTCGATATCTGGCTTGCCTTTTGTGGCTGAATCAGTCAGGCTTGATGACCACATACCATCAAAGCGTTTTGTGATATTTTTACATTCCACTTTAGCATGCTCTACTATAAGCCCACTAAGTCCAGAATGTGCCTCCATAAAGCGCAAAAAGTCCTTTGCATCAAGCAAGCGGCGCAAAGAACGCAGACGAACCTCTGGTGTGCTTGCTATAATTTTGCTATCACTATCTAGGGCTGTTTGATCTATGCCTTTTGTATATGGGATTTCTATGACCTCTCCACCCCATTCTTTCATCACTTCAAAAACTTCAGCTCTTAGCTTAGAGTTTTTACCTTCCTTCCAATCATCCCCATGGATTATGTAATCAGGTTTTAAAAGTCTTAAATTTGGTATATAACTCCATTCATCTTGAGGGATAACTTTGCTTACACCTTTTATATTTTCTACAATTTGTTTGCGTTGAGAATAAGTAAGATACGGCAAGCGTTTATGAGTAGCTATTGCTTTGTCTGTGAGTAATCCTATTGTAAGCTCACCGTATTCTACACCTTTTTGAATGATAGATATTAGACCAGGATGAATAATATCTCCAGTCATTCCAAGATATACTGTTTTCATTATTTTTGCACCTATTTATTTATTGTAAGAATTATTCCTTTTTCTTTCTTTAATTACAATAAATATAGTAAAATAAAATAATAAAATAGATTATTTATATGGTTAAAAATGATCTATATTGTTATTTTAAAATTATTTTTTCTGTGCAACAATTAAATAATATTCCACTATGTGATTGTTTAATAGGTTTTCCTTCGTTCTTTTGTAAATTTCTATAATATCAAAACCATTCTTTGTATATATTTCCTTTATTTTTTCTAAATTATAAAAGTATAATATAATTTCATAGCTACGATTTTTACTCTTATATTCTACGATATTTTCAATACTGTTTGTTGTATGTTTGCTATCTTTTGTGCTTATATGATTTGATACTATTGTTCCTCCTTGTTTTAGCAAGCGATTGAAAGTTTTTATTATTTTTTCTTGTTCTGTTATGCTGTTCATATGCAAACAATTCCATGTAAGAACACTATCCAATGATGTTTCTGGTATTATGTTTATTTGTTCTGGAGTAATAGTGACAGAATAAGGTGCTCGTTTTTTAGCTAAAGCCAAAACTTCAATATCAAGATCAAGAGCATAAATGGTATGATTTTTTAATTTTACTTGCTGCCCCCCCCCAATGTCACATATTCCAGTCTCTCTTTCACTGGCTAATTCGCACAAAACTTTTGTATGCCTTCCTGTAGAACAGCCAAAATCCAATACTCTATTCCAAGAATTTCTAGCAAAATAACCTACAACAAATTCATCTGGATAGCGTAAAAAACCAGCTTTTGATATTTCTTGCATATTTGCTAACGATTTTTCTATTTTTGTCATTTTATACTCCAAATTAAATGTTTAGTATAGTTTATTTAAAGCATTTATTATATAACAAAATTACTTTGTACATAAACGGTACTATTACGAACTCATTGCGTTTTGTATCTAATAAATTCTATTTTTTGTTTACTAATTTTTCTAGCTCTTCTTTTGTTATAATATTGCCATAATCATTGTTCGACCACTTTTTTGGCGGTATTATGTAATCCTTGCCATACAAAGCTGTAAGAATTTCATCGTAATGTTTCGGAATTGGTAAATCAAAATCTTTATAAGGATATCTAATAATATTATCAAACATATGTTTTGGATAATAAATAAATTTATTTACATAAGTATGAACTAAAAAATTCCCACAAGTGAACATTGATATAATATCAAAAGATATTTTTTCATCTGAATTATCATTTATTACAATTTGCCTGATATCTCCTTTTTTTCTAGTAAAAGTATCTTTTTCAAAATATTTTATAGATATATTATATTCTGGGAATGAATTGGCTAAATTATTTGCTAAAAATTCCAAATTTTTGTAATCTGCAAGTATGAGATCTACATCAGTTACACAACTAAGTGATTTTTTTCTAAGAATAGTTATCAAGCTTGAACCATAGACTATATATTTTATATTTTTAGAATTAAAGAAAATATCAAGTTTTTTTATTGCTTCATCTGTAGCTTCTTCCCTCTTATTTGTAGAGTATGGAATCTCTGACTCTGGAACTAAAATAATTTTATTTTTATCTATACCAAGAGATAATAATTGTTTTTCCATTTCTTCATACCAAATTCCTCCAAATAAAATAACATCAAAATCTAAATTATTGATTTCATCTACACAATATATAGTTATTCCTTCATATTTTGAACCAGATATTTCTTTATTGCTATCTATAAAACCAATGATCTGATATTCATCCTTTGCTTTTCTATATATTGCCCTGCCAGCAAAACCTACACTAAAAATTATTGCTTTTTTCATAAAATATACCTTCCATTATTTTAGAATCTTTAAATTTTAACATTATATAAAATTTAAAATAAATTTTCAATAAAAATAGTTAATTTATTAAATTAATAACTATATCATAGTCAATTAACTTATATATAATTTTATCAAATTTAAATAATTTTCTTGATTTTATAATATTAAAGCATTAGTTATTGATATTTTTAAGAAGTTTGTTAAAACAATGTTAAACTTGGTAGACTTTAAAAACTGTAAAGTTCTATGAGAATAAATAAAATTTTATTAATTTAAAAGTAAGTATATAGTTTATTACTGATTTGATTTTATTATCACTTTATACCAAGCAATAATAAAAATATTTTATGCGAGTTAACATTTCCATACTTTTATTGTTGCTGGATAAAATTTAAGATTAAATATCAATAAATCTGTTCATTTGCTATCTTATAATAATCTTGCCATTTTTTAAAAGTTTTACTATAATCTGCAATTTTATTTTCATCTGGATTATATTTTTTTTTAATTTTTACACATTTTAAAATAGCATCTTTGCAATCTTCAAAAAGCCCAGCTCCTATGCCAGCACACATGGCTGCACCAAGCGCGCCCAATTCTGATACTTCTGTTAACTCTACTGGTTTTTGCAAAACATCGGCAAACATTTGAGACCACATAGGGCTTTTAGCTACGCCTCCACAAAGCCTGACATACTTAACTTCGCCAGATAATTCCTCGTTCATAGACATTATATCCTTCATTTCATAGCAAATACCTTCTAATATTGCTTGAGCTAAATCTGATTTGCTAGTACCAAGATTTATGCCAAAAATACTTCCTCTTGCATTTTCATTTTTCATCCTTGTATGAGAACCTTGGATGCAAGTTAGAGCAATCACTCCGTTTGCTCCAGGTTTTGAGTGAGATGCTATTGCTGTAATGATATCATAAGGATCCATCTTCATCAAGCTTGAAGTAGCTACTTCCATAGAACATATAGCATCCCTAAACCATCTAAAAGCAGATGCGCCAGTATTTGTCATAATATAATTTTGCCAGTTTCCAAAACCAGGATTTGATCTAACTGTAAGTCTACCATTTGGGTCAAGTTTATTTTTATCTGTTACAAATATAGATACTCCAGCTGTACCCATTATTAAAAGCTGAGTTCCGGTCTTCGCAGCTCCTGCTCCAATTGCACAACAATTTGTATCAAGATTTCCCAAGCAAACCTTGCAAGTAGTTGGCAAACCAGTAAGCAATGAAGTTTCTTTGCTAACATTGCCGAGTACAGCACCTGGATTGTGTATTATTTTAGGAAGCATATCAATAGTTACATTGTAATATTTCATAAGTCGTTCATCCCACTCATTATCCGCCATTCTAGCCATCGAAAGAAAATTTGCATTTCCTTCGTCTATATAATACCCATCAGCTCCATACTGTCTCAAAAAATAATCTTGATGAGAACAAATCCTCCTTACTTTGTTCCATTTTTCTGACTCGTGTTTTGAAAGCCATCTTAAAACTGGAATATTATAAGTGCCAAATTGCATTCCAGCAATATTTAAATACTCTTCTACATTAACTTCTTTTATTAGCTCAGGCAACATATCTACATATCGCAAATCTTGCCAACCTATAGTGTTATCAAAAACAGGTTTTTCATTTTCATCTAAAAGCACCATCGTAATACCTTGATTAGAATGACTAATACCTACAATGTCACTAGGATCTACTTTTGATTTAACGATTGTCTCTTTTATACACTCAAAAACAGCATTTTTAATCTCTTCTATATTTTGTTCAACCCAGCCTGGATGAGGATAATACGATAAGTATTCTTTTGAAGTAATGGCAATCTGTTCTCCTTTTGCATTAAACAAAATAGCCTTACAACCAGTAGTTCCTTCATCCACACCCATTAAATATTTCATTGAATCAACCCCTTCTTTTGTCTATACTCTATTATAGCCTCAGCTATTTGCATATCTGCTGGTCTTTGTATGTGAATCAAATTAAGTCCATCATCTAAAGAAAAATATAATTTCTCCCCTAAAGCTAAAAATAATGTTGGCATATAAGAAGCCTCGCCTATTTCAATATTTTCTCTATAGGCTTTTTTGTATACAGCATTTAACTTTCCAAAAGAAGCAGTCCAAGGCATATTGAGAGTTTTGTTTTTTTCTTTAAAATTTATTTTTGTTGACGAAATGCCATCGTAGCTTTCAGCACTATTATATACACATTGTAAAGCTGCAAATGCATTTCCATATTTTTTAGCAACCCTAAAAGAATCTTTTAATATTTCATCACTTACAAATAGACTTGAACTCATATTGATACAAAGCATATCATCGTCTTTTACTAGACCTTCTAAGGCAAAAATTCCATTTCTGGTAGATTCTTGACAAGTTGAACCGCTTTCAACAACCCATTTTAATTTTGTAATATTATGTTTTTTTTAAGATTCCAAACAAAATCAATATATTCTTTTAAACAAACCACCTCTAAAGCATCAATTTGAGTTGATTTATTATATATTTCCATAGCATATAAAATCATAGGTTTGCCTAAGATTTCTACAAACTGCTTTGGTTTATCAGCACCAAGCCTAGCCCCAATACCACCTGCTAGCAAAACTGCGATATTCATAATTTTCCTTGATATCTTACAATATCTCTTTCAACATCTCTTTGTATAAATTGTAATCACTATTTAAAACAATAGTTAATTAAGTGATAGAGAATTTTCTTGTTGGTTTAATAAAACTCTATCTATTTTTAGCTTTATTATTAAATATAAATTTATGGTTTTTAATTATTTGGGTAATTTTATATTTTTATTCCTTTAAATTTACTTAATATTTTGGCTTGCATAAACCTAAATAATCTTTATTTTTTAATGTTAATTTGTGTGATAATTTAATAAACTATCAAATATATAATTAGGTAATATATTTATTATGATATATTATGTCTTAGTTAGTTTTAATCTTTTAAAACAATGATCCTAAATATTCTATTAGTTAATTGATGCTCGCATTGCTAAGTCTATAAATATAATTAATCAATGTTTTAATTTATATAAATATAGCAAAAGAATTCTAGATTTTATGCTATTATTCACAATTTATTTTTACTAAACTTTTTATCAAAATCAGGTTTTTATGAGTAATTTTGAGATTTTTAAAAGCTCTTTGCCAGTGATGTTTGGTTATGGGGCCTTGGGTTTTGCTGTTGGGCTTTATGCTAGTAGTAGCGGGATTGCGCCAGTTTGGGTGGCTTTGGCTTCGCTTATTGTTTATGCTGGTAGCGGGCAGTTTTTGCTAGTAGCGCTGATCGTTGGCAATGCGACTTTGATCGAGGTTTTTGTTGCTTCATTTTTGCTAAATTTCAGGCATATTTTCTACACTCTTAGCTTGCTGCCTGAAATTCGCTTAATAAAAGCTCCGTGGCGGTATTATTTTATGTTTGCGCTTACTGATGAGACCTTTGCGCTGCTGCGTTCAAAAGGGCAGGTTACAGGTGATAAAACTCGCATTTTTGCGCTCACAGCTTTTTTAAATCAGTTTTATTGGTTTATTGCCACTGTGGCTGGGGCGATCACAGCTAGCGAGCTAAGATTCAGCTATGCTGGGGTGGAGTTTAGCCTTGTAGCACTCTTTGCGGTGCTCGGCTTTGAGATTTTTCGCCAAAACCCAAATGCCAAAATCCTAGCTTTTGCCTTTATTTGTGCCTTTGTGGGGCTTTTTGTATTTCCTGCAAAATACTATCTTTTTGGCACGATTATGAGCGCACTTATTTTATTGCTAGCCTTTAAAAAGGAGCGCAAATGGAGCTTTTAGCCTACACTATTGTAGCTGGCGTGGCGACTGCGCTTACTCGTTTTTTGGCGTATTTTGTCTTTAAAAAAAACACTAACAACGAAAATCTGCTGTATTTACAAAAAAACAGCGGCATTGTGATAATGGCAATCTTGCTAGTTTATGCCATAAACTCTCTTAATGTAAGTGGGCTAGGGCTTGGGGTGGCTGTGTTTTGCGCTATTTTGGCTATTGTCTTGCAGCTGTGGCGTAAAAACTTTTTGCTTAGCATTGCGCTTAGTACGATTTTATATATGCTTTATATGTGGGCAAAAGCGCAGGGAATTCTAGATGGATTTAGTGACTTATAACGCATCAAAAGGATAGCGATGAATATTGTAAAACATTCTAATATTGAAGATTTGATTTTAGATATAAATGGCGGTAAATACTTACTAGATCGCGATGTGGCTAATCTATATGGAGTAAGCACAAAGCGTATCAATGAAGCTGCCAAAAACAACCCTGCTAGATTTCCTAAAGGCTATATAATAGAAATAGACAAAAATCAAAAAGATAAACTGGTCGAAAATTTCGACCGGTTTAGCACTTAAAGCACTCAAGTGCGAAGCCAAAGGCTTTTAGCGAAAAAGGTTTATATATGTTAGCCACTATATTAACTAGCCCTAAAGCTGTAGAAACTACAATAAATATTATAGAAACTTTCGCTAAAATTAAAGAGCTTTCAAAAAACATAAAAGCAATTTCAACCACTACGAACAAAAAAGAACAAGCAGGAATTATGGCAAAAAGTGGAGAAATTATTGCTGAAATTTTAGATGATGATTTAGTTACTAATGAATCAGAAACTACAATAGAGCTAAATTTTGCTATGTTGAAGTTTAAACATACCATAAAAAAGAGCAAAAAATAGGCAATTTTGGAACGAAATTTGCTTATACAAGCGTATCAAAAATAAAGGAAAAAAATGTTCGCAGGATTTAGTCCAAACAAGTCAAAAGCCCTAGTAGTCGCCGCTACCGAGTCTCGTGTGCTTCGCCAAAATCTCATCGCTGGAAATATCGCAAACATCGATACTCCATTTTACAAAGCGCGCGATGTGGATTTTGAGACAGCCCTAGCACAGCAAAAGCGTGAGATTTACAAGCTTGGATCTGAGAAAAACGAGCCAAAGCTAGAACTAGCCAAAACAAACGAAAAGCATTTTGACGCGCTTGAGCTTTTTCCAAAGGCGATAAATCCTACTATTTTCTTGCGTGATGGACACATGGCAAGAAATGATGCGAACACAGTGGACCTTGATATAGAAACCAGCGAACTAAGCAAAAATAGCATAATGATACAAGCCCTAGATAGCGCTAGCAAGAAGCTTGGCGGTATCTTTACAAGCGTTATTGACGCTAGTGGCAGAGTGTCTGGATAAGGTTAAAAAATGGCATTTTTAAGTGATTTTGATATAAGCGGATATGGTCTAAGTGCTCAGAGATTTCGTATGAATCTCATCAGCTCAAACATCGCAAACGCAAACACCTCTCGCACAGCAGAAGGTGGGCCTTACCGCAGGCGTGAGGTAGTGTTTAAGGCTGTTGATTTTGGCGCCCAGCTAAATGCTAAGCTAAAAGAAAAAACCAGTGATATACAAGGTTTTACTGAGGGCAAAAATGTGCTAAATACTACAAATATAGTAGAAGAAGAAATGCAAAAAGCCCTTGGAAATAAGATTTTGCGTGGGCCAAATGGTATTGATTATCTAGGGTATGAAAATCCCCTTGATGACCCAGCAGCGCCGCAGTTTCCTCGCCCTGCGATGATGAGCGTTGTTGTAGATAAAGTCGTGCGTGATGATAGTGATTTTATCATGAAATACGACCCACAGCATCCAGATGCCAATGAGCGTGGCTACGTGATGATGCCAAATGTAAATCCAGTAATAGAAATGGCCGATATGATAGAAGCAACAAGGGCGTATCAAGCGAATGTGGCTGCCTTTCAAAGTGCCAAAAACATCGCAACTAGCGCAATAGATATGTTAAGACAAGGATAATAAATGAGTGATATAATAAACGGCGCAGTGGGCGCAGGTGCGGGGGGCATAGGCTCTATAAGCTCTGGTGTTGGCTCTATAAGCTCTGGTGTTGGCTCTATCGGTAGGCTTAGTAGTAGCCAGCCAGCCCCAGCGCAAAAAAGTGGCGAGTTTAGCACTATCTTAAACAAAACTCTAAGCGAGCTAAATGAAAGTCAAGTAGCAGCTGATAAGGCAGTAGCAGAGCTAGCAACTGGGGAGATAACAGACCTTCACCAAGCAGCTATTGCTATTGGCAAGGCAGAAACCAGCATGAAACTCATGCTAGAAATCCGCAACAAAGCAATCAGCGCATACAAAGAAGTAGCCAGAACTCAGCTATAATTTTTTAAAATCTTAATTCTAGGAATTCTAGAATTCTCGTCATTGCGAGCGAAGCGAAGCAATCTCCAGAAATTCTAAATTTATACTTAGGGAATTCTAAATTTATTCTTAGGAATTCTAAATTTTTGCTCGCTTTAGTGGGGTTTGTCCCACTACTTTTTATAAGGGCTACGCCCTAAGACCACACAATTCTCTTGCTTTATCTGCGTTTTTGGGGGTTAGGGGGTATTTTTAGGGAATTTTAGAATTCCCTACTATGTCATCCCCCAGCTTGACCCGAGGATCTCTATAAAGAATTCTAGAATTCCCAGAGATTGCTTCGGTCGCTTTGCTTCCTCGCAATGACGAATGATATAAACGCAAAAAGTCCCTAGGAATTCTAGATTTTTATCTAAAAATTCTAGGGGCAAGATAATCTAGAATTCCCATAATCTAAAATTCTCTTGTTTTATCTGTGTTTTTTTTGCTTCGCATCCGCTGGTTGGGGGTTAGGGGGTATTTTTAGTCTTAGGAATTCTAGAATTTCTATAATCTAGAATTCCTATAATTTAAAATTCTCAAAATCTAGAATTCCTAGAATAAATTCTAAAATTCCTGCAAACTAGAATTCCTAGCAAAATACTTTGGGAATTCTAGATTTTAGTAAAGTAAGGATTATTTTAGCACTATTGCCATAGTCATACCGCCACGCACTAGCCATACTATTACTTTGCGGTTTTGCTTTTTAGATTTTGCTATTTCGTCTTTTACGGCATCTATATTTTCTACGCTGCGCTCGTTGATTTGAACTATCAAATCCCCCTTAGCAAAGCCTAGTTTGCCAGCACTGCTGTTTTCTTTTACATCAGTTACTAGCACGCCTTTTGTGTTTGCTGGCAGTTTGTATTTGCGCATGATTTCGTTGCTTAGATTTGAGATTTCTAGCCCATTTATACTAGAACTATTAGTGCTTTGCTCGCTTGGTGCGTCCATATTTGCTAGGCGGATTTTTACTTTATTTATCTTGCCGCCACGCTCGTATTCTACGGCTACTTCGCTATTTGGCTCGAAGCTGCCGATGAGATTTTTTAGCGCATTAGCGTTTTCTATTTCTTTACCATCTACTTTTGTGATTAGATCGCCTCTTTTTAGTCCTGCTTTAGCTGCTGGGCTGTCCTCGCCCACGCCCATGATTAGTGCGCCTTTTTGGCTTGTGTAGGCTTCTTTTATATCAGCTGTTAGATTGCCGATGCTCACACCTATGTAGCCACGAGTGATTTTGCCGTCTTTTATGAGCTTGCTAGCGATTTCTTTTACCATATTTGAAGGTATGGCAAAGCCTATGCCGTTATTTCCGCCGCTGCGGCTTAAAATGGCTGAGTTTATACCAACTAGCGCACCACGGCTATCAACTAGCGCGCCACCTGAGTTGCCAGGATTTATGCTAGCATCAGTTTGGATGAAATCCTCGTATTGATTTAGGCCGATGTTGTCTTTATTTAGTCCTGAGATTATGCCTGAGCTTACAGACCCACCCACGCCAAAAGGATTGCCTATAGCAAAGACCACATCGCCCTCAAGTAGCTTTGAGCTATCGCCAAAGCTGATTGCTTCAAGTCCGTTTGCTTCTATTTTGATGATTGCTAGGTCGGTTTTTGGATCAAGTCCTACGATTTTGGCTTTGTATTCTTTTTGGCTATCTAGCATGCTTACTACTATTTCATCACTGCCTTCTACTACATGGTTGTTTGTTACGATATAGCCGTCATTTGAGATGATTACACCAGAGCCTAGGGCTGAGCTTTTTTGCTTTTGTTGTTCGCCGTGAGGGTTTTTGAACTTAAAGCCAAAAAACTCTTCAAAAAACGGATCATTAAATGGATTCATAACAGAAAAATCACTGGTTATAGTGCGAGTTGTAGAGATATTTACCACTGATTTTTTCGCACTTAGGACTACATTTGAGTATGAAAGTATGGTGCTTTGATCTGGGTTTTTTCTTGTGTAGTCGCCTGCTGCGTCTTTAAAGCTTATTGAGGCAGCAGCCACGCTTGAGATTAGCGAGCCTGCTAAAACTGCGCTTAGCATAATTTTTTTCATCATTGTCCTTTTTTGTAAGTTGCGAAATTATAAAAAAATAGATTTTAATACGCTATAAATAAAATCTTAACTGCGAATTTATTAAGGAATTCTAGATATTTTTTTGATTTTTTTGCGCAAACTTGAGTGCAAGTGGCTAAACTTTGTGCTATAATTTTGGCTTAAAAATTTTTATAAGGATAACAATGGCAAATTCACTTTATGAAACACTTGGCGTAGCAAAAGGCGCAAGTAACGATGAGATAAAAAAAGCTTACCGCAAGCTAGCAAAAGAATATCACCCAGACATAAACAAAAGCCCAGAAGCTGAAGAGAAGTTTAAAGAAATAAACGCAGCTTATGAGATTTTAAGTGATGAAAAAAAGCGCGAGCAGTATGATAAATACGGTGATTCTATGTTTGGCGGACAGGATTTTAGCGACTTTTACAAAGGCGGTGGCAGCGATATAAATGACATTTTAAATAGCCTTTTTGGTGGTTTGGGCGGCTTTAAAAGCAGTGGTTTTAAAGGTGGTAGCTCTAGGGCTAGCTTTGGTGGATTTGACTTTTTTGGGCAAGGGGCTAGCGGCTTTGATAGCTCTAGCTACGGCTCAAATGACGAGCACATGAGCATCACAATAAGCTTAGCTGATGCGATAAATGGTGCTAGCAAAACCATAAGAGGTAGTGGCGGCGAAGTAAACTTTAAAATTCCCTCTGGCATACAAAATGGCGAAAAACTACGCCTAAAAGGCAAAGCAGCAAGAGGCGCAGACATCATACTAAGTGTGAATATCGCTAGTGATGAAGTTTTTGAGCGTGATGGAGATGATTTAAAAGCTAGGCTTGAAGTACCTTTAAAAACTGCGCTTTTTGGCGGTTCGGTTAGCTTTAAAACGCATAAAAAAGAAGTAAGCCTAAAAATCGCTGCTGGCACAAAAAACGGACAAAAAATCCGCCTAAAAGGCTATGGCGTCCCAAATCGCAAAAGTGGAATAATAGGCGATTTGTATCTTGAAGTAAGTGTGATTTTACCTGAAATTAGCACGCTTAGCCCAGAGCTTGTAGAGCTGCTTAAAAAAGAGCTTTAAGAGGCAAAAATGAGCCAAAAAGTAGCATATCTAATCAGCGCAGTAGCAAAAATGCTTGATATCCATCCCCAAACTCTGCGCCAATACGAGAAAGAAGGGCTAGTAGAGCCATCTCGCAGCGATGGCAAAATGCGTCTATATAGCGCAGAGGATATTGAGCGTGTGCGTGAGGTGCTACGCCTTACTCGCCAAATGGGAGTTAATCTAGCTGGCGCAAAGCTGATTTTAGAACTTCAAAGCAAGGTTAGCTACTATGAAAGCCTATTAAAAGAAAAACCAAGCAAAAATGCTTTGGTTAAAAGCGCAAAATACGAAATAGTCTTTTTGGGTAGCAAAAGCAAGTCCTAGGAATTCTAGAATTTTTCTAGGGAATTCTAGAATTCTAAGGAATTCTAAGCAATTCTAGGGAATTCTAGATTTTAGTTCTAGGAATTCTAGAATTCTAAGGAATTCCAAGGAATTTTGGATTTTTTAGGAATTCTAGAATTCTAAGAAATTCTAGAATTTTTCTAGGGAATTCTAGAATTCTAGGCTAATATTTATAATTATAGAAAATATAAATTACAAATAAAAATACCCCCTAACCCCCAAAACTTTAAGCTAAATTTAGCTAGAATTGCTGATTTTTAATCATTATTTAAAGGACTATTTATGGCTTATGAAGCAGGGCAGATAGAGAGTAAATACTATAAAATTTGGGAAGAGAGAGGGCATTTTGAAACAGATGCAAATGCCGATATAGCAAACGGCAAAAGCTTTTGTATAATGATGCCGCCACCTAATGTAACTGGCGTTTTGCACATCGGTCACGCACTTACATTTACTTTACAAGATATAATGACAAGATATAAAAGAATGAATGGCTATAAAACGCTGTGGCAACCGGGCCTAGATCACGCAGGAATCGCTACTCAAAATGTGGTTGAAAAACAGCTTTTAGCGCAGGGGATTAAAAAAGAAGAGTTAGGCAGAGAGAAGTTTTTAGAGCGTGTTTGGGAGTGGAAGGAAAAAAGCGGCGGACAAATCGTCTATCAAATGCGCCGCCTTGGAATTAGTCCTGCGTGGAGTAGAGAGCGCTTTACTATGGATGAGGGGCTTAAAAATGCTGTAAGAGAGGCTTTTTGTAATCTTTATGAAGCAGGGCTTATCGTGCGTGGAAACTACATGGTAAACTGGTGTACTCACGATGGCGCACTAAGCGATGTAGAGGTAGAACATAAGGCAAATAAGGGTAAGCTATATCATTTGAGATATTTTTTATGTGAAAATAGCTCTTCAAACCATAGCGAGATAGGCGGCGATTGCGAAGCAGATTTGGGGGTTGCGCAGAATTTTGCTAGCGCAGATAGAATGAGTAATTCATCAAGCGAGCAAAATTCAAGCTCCGCTAAAGATGCGAGCAAGCGTCCCTATATCGTGGTGGCTACTACACGCCCTGAGACTTACTTTGGCGACACTGCTGTCATGGTAAATCCAAACGATGAAAGATATAAAGATTTAATAGGCAAGTTTATTGAGTTGCCTTTGCTTGGGCGAAAAATAAAAATCATCGCTGATGAGCATGTGGATATGAGCTTTGGAACAGGTTGCGTGAAAGTCACCCCTGCGCACGATACAAACGACTATGAAGTAGGAAATAGGCATAATTTAGAGTTTATCACAATTTTTGATGAAAAAGGAATTTTAAATGAGCATTGTGGGGAATTTCAAGGCTTAGAAAGGCTTGAAGCCAGAGATGAAATCATTAAAAAGCTAGAAAGCAAGGGCTTTGTAGAAAAAATCGAAGACTACGAAAATCAAGTAGGCTACTGCTACCGCTGTAAAAATGTGGTAGAGCCTTATATCAGCAAGCAATGGTTTGTAAAATCCAAAATCGCAAAAGATGCAATAGAGCGTGTAAATAAGGGGCAAAGCGAGTTTTATCCAAGCCACTGGATAAATAGCTTTAATGCATGGATGAGAGAGCTAAAAGACTGGTGTATCAGCCGTCAGCTGTGGTGGGGACATCAAATTCCCGTATTTTACTGCGAGTGTGGGCATGAGTGGGCAGATCGTGCCGAAAAGCCTAGCAAATGCCCAAAATGTGGCGGAAATAATTTTACTCAAGATCCTGATGTACTTGATACTTGGTTTTCTAGTGGTTTGTGGCCGATCTCTACGCTTGGCTGGGGTAATGGTGCTGCTTTAAAAGGCTCAAAATGGTTTGATACGGACTTAAAAGAGTTTTATCCAAACTCTATGCTAATAACTGGCTTTGATATACTATTTTTCTGGGTGGCTAGAATGATGTTTCAAAGCTCGCAGGCTGTGGGCGAACTGCCGTTTAAGGATATTTATCTTCATGCTCTTGTAAAAGACAAAGATGGCAAAAAAATGAGTAAATCAAGCGGAAATGTCGTTGACCCTCTAGAAAAAATTGATGAGTTTTCAGCCGATATCTTGCGCTTTACTCTAACGATGCTTTGCGTCCAAGGCCGTGATATACGCATGAGCGATGAAGCTATGGTAATCTCACGGAATTTTACAAATAAAATCTACAATGCTAGTAGATTTTTGCTAATGAATGCTAGTTCTTTTGCTAATTTAGAGCAAAGCGAGATAAAAACACCGCTTGGGGCTTATTTGCTAAGCCGTTTTAATGCTTGCGTGGCTGAGGTGAGAAAAAACATTGATGAGTATAGATTTAATGACGCAGCTAGCGCGATTTATAGATTTTTGTGGAATGAGTTTTGCGACTGGGGAATTGAGCTTAGCAAAGCTGATAAAAGCGCAGTAGCCGAGCTTGGCTCTATTTTTAAAGAGAGCATGAAACTACTGCATCCATTTATGCCTTTTATTAGCGAGCATTTGTGGCACGAGATGAGTGGCACGAGCCTAGAATCTGGTGCAAAAAGCGTGATGATAATGCGCTATCCTGTGGCTGGAGGGCAAAATGAGAGTATTGAAAAGCTCTTTAATCTAGTAATAGAGAGCATCGTTAGCATTCGTAGGGCTAAGGCAGTAGTTGATCTTGGCAATGCTAAGATTGCTAAGGCGTTTTTGCGTGGGGATACTGATTTGAGCGAGTTTAGCCACTTTATCAAACTGCTAGCAAAATGTGAAAATATAGAGTTTATAAGCGAGATAAAGGCTGGCTGCGTAAGAGATGTAAGCGAGAATTTAGAAAGCTTTATTGAGCTTGCTGGCATTGATACAGCGCCTATTTTAAAGCGTCTTAATGCGCAAAAAACAAAGCTAGAAAAAGAAGTAGCAAAGCTTGGTGCTATGCTAAGTAACGAAAAATTCGTAGCAAACGCCCCAGCTGATGTTTTGGCTACAAACAAAGAAGCCTTGCAAATCGCCGCCTCTAAGCTAGAAAAAGTAAATAATGAAATTGAAAGCTTGGAAAATATATAGGAATTCTAGAATTCCCAAAGTAAAGGGCAAAAATGAGTGAGAAAAGCAAAGTAGAGCAAAAGACAGCTGCAAAAACAGCTAGCAAAAGCAAGACAGCTGCTGTAGTCTCAAAGCCTATTGCTAAAAAATCAGCCAAAGACGGATTAAATAAAATCGAGCCAAAAAGCACTAAGAATTCTAGAATTCCTAAGGATGAAAATGAGCCAAAAAGCCCTAAGAATTCTAGAATTCCTAAGGATAAAACCGAGCTAAAAAGTCCTAAGAATTCTAGAATTCCTAAGGCTCAAAATGAGCCAAAAACTACTAAAAATTCTAGAATTCCCAAGGATGAAAACGAGCAAAAAAGCACTAAGAATTCTGGAATTCCTAAAGCTCAAAACGAGAAAAAAAATACCCCCCGCACCCCCCAAAAAACTAGCACAAAAAAAGCCGAGTCAAAAAGCAAAACTACCACAAAAACAGCCAGCAAAGCCGAGCCAAAAAACAAAGTAGAAGTACAAAAAGAGCTATTTCGCACAAAAAGCGGACATTTAGTACGCTCAAAAAGCGAGGTTATAATCGCTGATTATCTCTACGGCGAAGAGATCTGCTTTGCCTATGAAAAACGCTTGCCAATAGAGACTGAGGCAAGGTGTGATTTTTATGTGCCAGCATGCTCGGCATATATCGAGTACTGGGGAGTTCAAAGCGACGAAGCCGAGCGTAAAAAATACGAAAAACGCAAAAAAGAAAAAATCGCACTTTACAAAAAACACGCCCTAAATCTCATTGAAATCGATGATAAAAATATAAAAAATTTAGAAGATTTTTTACAAAAAAGAGCTTTTAAAGCTTGGATTAAAGGTTTTTAAGTGATAAAAATAGAAAACTTAAGCAAAAGTTATGGCAAGCACGAGGTCTTACACGGAATTTCGGCTCATATCAAAAAAGGTGAAATTTTTGCCTTTTTGGGTCATAGCGGGGCTGGCAAAAGCACGCTTTTGCGCTGTATAAATGGGCTTGAGAGCTATCAAGGTGGCTTTTTAAAAGTCTTTGGTAAAGAGATAAAAGAGCTTAAAGAGCGTGAGCTAAAAGAACTGCGCCGTGATATAGGTATGATTTTTCAGCATTTTGCCTTGCTAGCGCAAAAAAACGCCTTTGAAAATATCGCCTTGCCACTTCGTGTGTGGGGCTATGATGAAAATGCTATTAAAGCTCGTGTTTATGAGCTTTTGGAGCTTGTGGGGCTAAGAGATAAGGCAAGTTCTTTCCCAAACCAGCTAAGCGGTGGACAAAAACAGCGCATAGCAATAGCTAGAGCCCTTGCGCTAAGTCCAAAAATACTGCTAAGTGATGAGGCTACAAGTGCGCTTGATCCAAATACGACTAGGCAGATTTTAGAGCTTTTAAAGCGTATAAACCGTGAACTAGGCATCACAATAGTGCTTGTAACGCACGAAATGGACGCAATAAAAAGCACCGCAAGCCGTGCTGTGCTCATGGATGGTGGCAAAATCGTAGAACAAGGCAGCATTGAAGAGCTGTTTTTGTGTCCTAGTGAAGTGATGAGAGGTTTTTTGGGCGAGGCAGAGGTGCTTGGCGATGGGATAAATATCCGCTTAAGCTTCCCAGAAAATGTAGCTTCAAAAGGATTTATTGCTGATATGGCAAGGCACTTAGATATAGAGTTTAGCATAGTGTGGGGCAGGTTAGAGAGGCTTGGCGAGCATGTGCTAGGCTCGCTAATCATCTGCCTAAAAGAAAATGACGCAAAAAGCGTGCTAGACTTTGCTAAATCTCATGGCGTGATAGCCGAGCTAATAAAGGAATAAAATTTGCTTGAAAAAGCCCTAAAAAGGGGCTAAAATGATAAAAATAGGGCAAAATACTATGCTGCTTACTAGCAGTGAGCAAAAAATAAGTGGCAAAAATAGCGAGTTTAGTAAAACCCTAGCCAAAGTAGAGCAGTTTAAAAAAGACCTTGAAGAACTAGGTCCCTTGCGCCTTGCCTTTAAGCTAAATATGGATAAAATAAAAGAAAAAATAGAAGAAAAAAGAGCCGAGCTTGTCCAGATTTTTGAAGTGGCTAAACTAAGTGGCGATGAAAAAGCTAGGACAATTGCTAGCATAGAAGAAATGCTAGAAGCATATAAAAAGCAGCTTTTAGAACAAATGCAAGCAGCAAAAGAACTAGAAGATGAAAAGCAGGTGCAAAAAAGCCCTAGCGCAAAGGTGGATGTGATGAGAGCTTTTGCTTTTTTGGATACTAAAAACGCTACGCAAAACAAAGCGGAGAACAAGCAAGATGAGTTGCTAAAATCTTTGCTGTGAATTCCTAGGAATTCTAGAATTCCTAAAATCTAGAATTACTAATACAAATTTCGTAAGAATTCTAGAATTCCAAAATCTAGAATTCCTAGCAAAATTTCTTAGGAATTCTAGAATTCTTTATTTTAGGAATTCTAGATTTTCAGCAAAAAGACTTTTATTTAAAAATTTGTTTTAAAATCTTGCAAGAATTCTAAAATTTTTACAAAAAAGGATGAAAAATGAAAAAACTATTTTTTTGCGCTGCCTTGTTAATCTCAGTGCTTTTTGGTGATGAGAGCTTTGAGCTAAATGCCACAAACCCTGTAAAAATCGACATTATAAGCCTGAAACAAAATAAAGTAAATTTAAAAAATATAATCCCCCAAAGCACGCCAAACGAGCTAGCCGCACTCACTTTATATGGCCAAAAAGAGGCAATCAACGAGCACAATATCATCTTAGCTAGCGGCAAGGACTTTGTAGCACTTATCGATACTGGCTATGAAAAGACAATAGATGAGCTAAAAACAGCCCTAAACGCAAGAGCACTAACACCAGAGCAAATCACCCATGTCATCATCACGCACGCTCACCAAGATCACATCGGCGGAGTAAAAGCCCTACCAAACGCGCAAATCCTAGTAAATGAAAAAGAACTTAGCTTTTGGGAAGAAAAAAGTAGCACAGAGGGGCTAAATATCAAAACCTTTGCGCCAAATACTGAGCTTATAAATGGCTCTGGGATTTATGCTATCGCAGCTTATGGACACACTCCAGGTCATAGCGTGATAGCCTTTGGTGCTAGTGGGACTAACGAGGCTGAGCTTTTTGCTAGTGCGAAGTTTTTGTTCGTGGCTGATATTTTTCACGCTTATGAGCTTCAAGCAGCAGCGCCAGTAGTTGCCGTTGTCTGGGATCACAATAAAGCAGATGCAATCGAAGCCCGCAAGAAAGTAATAAACGCTCTAAAAGCGCATAAAACTAATTTTATCGGCACTCATATGCCGTATTCAAAAAGAGTGAAATTTGATGAAAACTCAGCAAAAATCATGGCTAACTTGATACAATCAGAGTATATAGGGCTTTTGAAAGCACACTCAAATGAAGTAGGGCTAAGTAACGGCAAAGAGCTATATAACAATATCTGCGCTGCCTGCCACGGCTCAAAGGCTGATGTCAAATACGCAGGCGTCGTGCCAAATCTATGTGATGTAGATACTATTGCTGATTATGCTTGGCACTACAAAAAAGGTACTCGCAACCGCTACAATATGACAGAAATAATGCAAGAAAAAATCAAAACCCTAAGCAGGCAAGATTTTTTAGATACTGAGCTCTATATCAAAAGTATTTGCCCAAGACTAGCTAAAAGCGAGGAAGCTAACAAAGAAGCAGCAGGCAAATCTAGCCAAAAATCTAGCGCTCCAAAGGTGCAAAAGTGAGCAAATCTAGCAGAGATCTGAGCTTTGAAGCCACAAAAATAGTGCTTGAAAATAAAAAACAAGCTATAATGCGTTTAAATACGAGCTTATAAGGCGTAGTTTGATAAAATTTTAGATGATGAAGAAATCAAAGAATACATAAAAGAAAAGAAAATAGGAAAATAAATGATAAGAGATTTGCTAATAAAGGCTACTTTAGAAACGCTTTATATGAGTTTGCTTTCTACTTTTTTGGCACTTATTTTTGGTATGGCTCTAGCGATTTTGCTAGTGCTTACTAGAAGCGGTGGGCTTGCGCCTATGCCGCAGTTTTACAGAGTGCTTGGCGCTATTGTAAATGCCTTTCGCTCTTTTCCTTTTATTATCCTTATGATAGTGCTTTTTCCGCTAACAAAGCTCATCGTAGGCACTAGCATAGGCACCACAGCTGCTATTGTGCCACTTACCATAGGCTCAGCTCCCTTCATCGCAAGATTGCTTGAAGCAGCCATGCTAGAGGTAGATAAAAGCGTGATCGAAGCAGCCAGAAGCTTTGGGGCTAGTAGGACGCAAATCGTCTTTCGTGTGCTAATCCCAGAAGCCCTGCCTGCTATCATAAACGCTCTTACGCTTACGCTCATCGTCATCATCGGCTTTTCGGCTATGGCTGGCACAGTTGGCGGCGGCGGGCTTGGCGATGTGGCGGTTAGGTATGGCTATCAGCGTTTTCGTCCTGATATTATGATTTATACGGTGATTATTCTCATTGTCATGGTTCAGCTTATACAGATGCTAGGCGACTTTGCTTATAAAAGGCTAAAAAAATGAAAAAAATACTTACAATCGCAGGATCAGATAGCAGTGGTGGGGCTGGAGTACAAGCTGATATAAAGACCATCACAGCTCACAAAATGTATGCTATGAGCGCAATTACAGCCCTAACAGCGCAAAATACAAAAGGCGTAAGCGCTGTGAGTGCTGTAAGTGGGGATTTTGTTTTTGCGCAGATAAAGGCTGTTTTTGATGATATTGTCCCAGACGCTCTTAAAATCGGCATGCTTTTTAACGCTGGGATCATAGAAGCGGTGAGAAAGGCTCTGCTAGAAAATAATGCAAAAAATGTAGTTTGCGATACAGTTATGATAGCTACAAGTGGGGCAAAACTACTTGAAGATGACGCTATTGCTGCGCTTTGGGGGCTTTTTGAGCTAAGTAGTGTTATTACGCCAAATGCTGCTGAGGCTAGTGTTTTATCTGGATTTCAGGTGCGAGATATCGCTACGCAAAAAGACGCTGCAAAGGCTATATATGAGCGTTGCGGGACTGCTGTGCTAGTAAAAGGTGGTCATTTAAATGCTACTGATATTTTGTGGGATGGGCAGAGCTTTAGCGAGTTTAAAGGCGAGCTAATTGCTACAAAAAACACTCATGGCACGGGATGTACGCTAAGTGCGGCTCTTGCTTGTGCTTTGGCTGCTGGGCTGGGGCTAAAAAGCTCAGTAGCTCACGCAAAAGACTTTATCTCAAAAGCTATTGGCTGGAGCGAGCAAATAGGGCAGGGCTGCGGCGCAATCGATCATTATTTTAATATCCCAAAGCTGATATAGAAATTCTAGATTTAAATTTATAAAAAATTCTAGAATTCCCTAGATTTTTAGCGATTTTTAAGCAATTTTTGCTAAAATCACAGCTTTATTTTATTTCAAGGATTTTACGATGTCAAAAGTATGCGCAATCACAGGCAAAGGCCCAATGGTAGGAAATAATGTAAGCCACGCTAACAACCGCACAAAACGTCGCTTTATGCCAAATCTACGCTCAGTTCGCGTAACACTAGAAGATGGCACTACAAGAAGAATCCGTGTAGCTGCTAGCACACTTCGCACTATGAAAAAGCTTCAAAACGCGAAATAACAATCTTCACCCAAAGAGCCTGATATGTTTGCAAAACTTGCAAAATTTTTAAAATGGCATATCAGCAGCCCTGAATACGACCTTAGCGGTGAGCTTTACGAGCAGCTAAAGCCTTTTCGCTTGCCGCTTATTTTTATAGTCCTGATGACCATTGTAGGTACATTAGGCTATATGCTTATTGATAACTTCTCCCTTATTGATGCTCTTTATCAAGCAGGTATGACCTTTACCACGGTTGGTTTTACTGAAGTAAACAAAATCTCCACCTTTGGCAGACTTTTTACTATTCTTTTCATTTTTACTGGATTTTTGGTTTTTACCTTTTCTATGGGTCTTGTTATCGAGGTGCTAAAAAAAGGCACTTTAACTAGAATTCTAGAGGAGCGAAGTATGCTTTATAAAATCGCAAGTCTTAAAAATCACTTTATAATCTGCTATCACAATGTCTATACAATAGAATTAGCAAAGCAATTTAGAGAAAATCATGTGCCTTTTGTAGTAGTTGATGCTAACCCACAGCTTGGCGAGTTAGCTGCAAAGCACAAATATCCATACTACATAATCGCAGAACCTCACACGCAAACAGCTATGCTAAAAAGCCATCTCTCAAGCGCAAAAGGTTTAATCAGCCTAAGCGATAATATAGCAGATAATATCGCAATGGTAACATCTGCTAGGCTTTTTGAAAAAGAGCTTGGCAGGGTGCCGTATTTCATCACGACTAGCGCAAATAGCGATGGAGAGGCAGAAAAGCTCATCAAGCTAGGCGCAAACAGCATCGTAAGCGCCACAAAGCTAGTAGCCCAACGCCTAAATGCGATTTCAGCTAGACCTGATATGGAAAATATGCTTGAAAAGTTTGTATATGATAAAAATACAGCCCTTGATATTGAGGAGATTAAGGTGCCTGATTACAGCTGGCTGCGCTTTAAACGTATAAAAGAAACACATTTGCGAACCATCGTAAATACTGATATAGTAGGGCTTAGAGACCAAAATAATAAATTCTTACCTATGCCAAATGGCGATACGCTAATTGGCACTGGCTCTCGTCTGCTTGTAATCGGCACGGCTGAGAGCATACGAGCGGCAAAACGCCTAATTTATAGCAAACACAAACCTGAGGAGTATAGATATGTTTAATGTTCTTAGCCTTAAAAATGGCTTAGAAAATGTGGCTGGATTTAGCTTTGGCGGCGTTAGTATGGGGCTAAAAAAAGACGGCAGCAACGACCTTGGCTTTATAAAAGCTCATAAGCCAGCTAGTCTTTTTGCTCGCTTTACCTCAAACCGCTTTAAAGCAGCACCTTTAAGGCATTTTTACCGCACCTTTGGCTTTGATGAAAATGCTAAAAACGGCAAAAACTTAACAAGCGCAGAACTAAAAGGCAAAGAGCTTAAAACAAACTTTATCTTACTAAACTCAAAAAACGCTAACGCAATGACTGGCGAGGCTGGTATAAGCGATATAAATGAGATTTTTGCTAGCTTAAAAAGCCTACCAAACTTTGCTAATTTTGAGCTAGTAAATCCTTTGATGAGTAGCACAGGCGTGATTGGCTACCGCCTGCCAAAAGAAAAGATTTTAAAAGCTGCTGCAAACTTTGATCTAAATGCTAGAAATAGCGATGATGTAGCGCACTCAATCATGACCACAGACCGCTTTAAAAAAGAAATTGCGCTAAAAGTGGAGCTAGAAAACAGGGGGAGCTTTAATATAGCGTGTATTTGTAAAGGTGCTGGCATGATAAATCCAAGCCTAGCCACCATGCTTTGCTTTATCCTAACAGATGCTGATGTGCCAGCAAGCGATGCTCATGAGCTACTTGATAGCGCCATAAATGCAAGCTTTAATGCTATTAGCGTAGACGGCGATACTAGCACGAACGATACTGTAATGTTGCTAAGCTCAGGCGCAAGTGGGGCGTATGATAAAGAGGCCTTTGCCTTTGCGTTAAATAAAATCACGCTAGAAATGGCTCTAAATCTAGTGAAAGATGGCGAGGGAAGCACGAAAGTAGTAGCCTTTGAAGTGCGTGGGGCGGCAAATGACAAAGACGCCGAGCATGCCGCAAAGGCTCTTTCAAACTCACTTTTGGTAAAAACCGCTCTTTTTGGCTGCGACCCAAACTGGGGGCGAATCGCTAGCACCATAGGCGCAAGTGGCGCCATGTGCGATGAAAACTCGCTTACGATCTACTGCGATGAAGTGCTGCTTTACGACAAAGACCATAGAGAGTTAGATGATGCAAGAGAGAGCGCAGCGCATGCTGTGATGAAAAAAGATAGCTACCGCATCATCTGCGACCTTGGGCTTGGTGATGGTGCTTACAGTGCTTATGGCTGTGATTTGGGTCATGAGTATGTAAGCATAAATGCTGATTACCGCTCATAAGCAAAAAGCTAGGAATTCTAGAATTCCCAAAAAAATCTAGAATTCCTAAACTAAGAATTCTAGAATTCTAGAACTAAAAACTAGAATTCCTAAAAAAAGGAATACCCCGCACCCCAAAGAAAATCTAGAATTCCTATAATAAAAATCTAGAATTCCTAGAACTGAAATCTAGAATTCCAAAACCAAGAATTCTAGAATTCCTAAGCAAAACTAGAATTCCTAAACCAAAAATTCTAGAATTCCTAGAGCTAAAATCTAGAATTCCTACTCTTTTTCTAGTGATTTTAAAAAGTTTTCAAATTCTTTTTCAAGCTCTGTGCGTTCGGTTTTTGCGCCTAGTCCGCAAAGTCCGTTTTCAAGCTTGTTTAGCCGCTGCAAGAGATATAAAAACAGCTTTTTTTCTATATCAGGCAGTTTGTTTAGTGGAGCATCGCATTTGCTGATGATGCGAGCTGGGTTTCCCACAGCGGTACAAAAATCATCCATAGGCTTTGTTACCACGGCGTTTGCGCCGATTTTACAGCCTTTGCCGATGGTGATGTTGCCTAGTATCTTTGCACCAGCACCCACGACCACGCCCTCACGCAAAGTAGGGTGGCGTTTGGTTTTCTCTAGGCTCACACCACCAAGAGTCACGCCTTGATAAATAAGACAATCATCGCCGATAATAGCAGTCTCGCCGATAACCACGCCTGTCGCGTGGTCTATAAAAACTCGCCTGCCAAGCTGGGCTGCTGGGTGCAGATCTACTCTAGTAAGAGCGTTTGAGATGCCAGCTATTATGCGTGCTAGGCACTTAAAGCCTTTGTTCCACAGGGCGTGAGCTATGCGGTGGTTTGCCACAGCCCAGGTGCCAGGGTAGTTAAAAATCACATCGCAAAAGCCATTGTAAGCAGGGTCTTTAAGCTTTGGTTGGGATAGATCTTCTTTGATTAGACTAAAAATACTCATTTTATTTTCTTATGATTTTTGGCGCAGATTTTAGCATAAATATTTTAACTTTTTATAAGAATTCTAGAACTTGTTATTTCTAGGGAATTCTAGAGTGATTTTAGCTAGGGAATTCTAGATTTCTTTATTGCTCTAACTTGTAGCCTACGCCACGGATTGCGTGGATGTAGCGTGGGTTTTTGGGGTCTTCGCCAAGCTTAGCACGAATGCGACCAATAATCACATCTATGCTTTTGTTTGTGCTAGTATCGTTTATGCTCTCACAACCCCAGATGAACTCTTCTCTGCTTATGGCTCCGCCCTGTTTTTTTAGCATGTAGCGCAGGATATCATACTCGGCGATGGTGAGATTTAGTGGCTCGCCTTTAAAGGTAATTTGATGGGCAAAATCATCGCAGACTATGTCTTTTTGGGTATCTGTGCTAGTAGTTTTGCTCTCTTGCGCACTAGACGCAAAGCTAGCATTTGTGCGGCGCAAATGGCTTTTTATGCGAACTACTAGCTCTTTTGGCTCATAAGGCTTTGGCAAATAATCATCAGCCCCAAGCTCAAAAGCATTTACCTTATCATTTAAATCGTGGCGTGCGCTTGAGATGATGATTGGCACATCGTGCTTTTTGCGGATTTCTTTACAGACCTCAAGCCCATCTAGGCCTGGCAAAGAAAGGTCTAAAATCACCAAGTCGTATTTATTTATCTCAAGTTCGCTAAGCCCCAAAAAAGGCTCAGCGCAGGTCTTTACGCTCATCTCAAACTGCTCTAAAAACTCGCTTAAAATCTCAGCTAATTCTAAATCATCTTCAATCATCAAAATTTTTATCATTTTTATTCCTTTTATACTCTCTTGCTTTTTTAAACTTTTCAAGCGCATTTGCTAAGCGCAAAAGCTCGTTTTTTGCGCTACTAGCGCCCTTTTGCGCCATGCACTGCTCTACAAAAGTTTGCAAGGCCCTTGGGTAGCTATCATAGAGCGTGGCTTTCTCGCAGCGATTTAGTAGTTCCTCGTTTTTTGCTACCATTGCGCTAAATTTTTGCGCGTCAAAATCATCACGCTTTAATGCTTTTATCACATTTGTAGCAAACTTTTCTAGACAGCGCAAATAGCGAACTCGTATAAATTTCTCATTTTGCATGGCATAATTTTAGCAAAAATTGAGCTGTTTTTAAAAACAAAGCACAAAAATTCTAGAATTCCTTAGAAAAAATTTAGCAAATAATATATAGTTATAATATATATATTTAATAAAAACACGAATATATAATAATTAAAAAATTATAGCAAAATACTTGACAATTATAAAATTTTTTGCTACAATTCTGGGCGAAAACAAAAAAGGAGTAAAAAATGTCAAATAATCTTCATCAAGAAACTCTAGCCACTCACTACGGCTATGACTCGTCAAAAGAGACCTATGGTTCAGTTAATGTCCCATTATACCTTACAAACGCTTATGACTTTGGAACTAGCGAGCGTGGTGCTAGGCTCTTTGCCTTACAAGAACTAGGTGCGATTTACTCTCGCATTACAAACCCTACTGTTGATGTGCTAGAAGCTAGAATAGCAGCCGTTGAGGGAGGCAAGGGCGGCATTAGCGCTGCTTCTGGCTCGGCTGCTATTTTTAATGCTATCGCAAACCTAGCAGGCGCAGGCGATAATATAATCGTAGCTAAAAAAATCTACGGCGGCTCAGCTGCTTTATTACATAATACTCTAAAAAACTTTGGCATAAGCACAAAGACCTTTGATAGCGATAATGCCGATGATTTAGAAGGCTTAATAGATGATAAGACAAAGGCTATATTTTTTGAGAGTCTCTCAAATCCACAAATTGCCGTAGCCGATACTGATAAAATCGCAAAAATCGCTGACAAACACGGCGTTGTGAGCATAGTAGATAACACAGTTGCTAGCCCAGCTCTTTATCAGCCTTTAAAGCATGGCGCAGATGTGAGCGTGCATAGTGCAACAAAGTATATAAGTGGCAATGGTAGCGTGCTAGGCGGCCTAATTGCAACAAATGCTAAGCTAAATGCTAAGCTAAGAGGGAATTCTAGATATGCTTATTTTAACGAACCAGAGGCAAACTACCACGGACTTGTATATGCTTCTTTGCCTGATGATTTTGATTTATTCACGCTTCGCATTAAGACTATTTTGCTCCGTGATATCGGTGCAGCTCTTTCAGCCTTTAATGCTTGGCAGCTAATAGCAGGGCTAGAAACCCTAAATGTGCGTATGAGAGCAATAAGCGCAAGTGCTCTAAAAATAGCGCAGTTTTTAGAAAGTCATCCAAAGGTAAAAAGTGTAAACTACCCAGGGCTAAAAAGCTCGCCAAACTACGAGCGAGTTAAAGCAAATTTTACCGAAGGGCTTGCTAGTGGACTTTTGGCTTTTGAAGTGGCTGATGAGCAGACTGCGCTAAAAGTAGCAAATGGCACGAAGATTTTTAGAGTAATGGTAAATATAGGCGATAGCAAGAGCATCATCACACACCCAGCCTCTACTACTCACGCTCAGCTAAGCAAAGATGAGCAGCTAAAAGCAGGTATTAGCGCTGGGCTAATCCGCCTAAGCGTGGGACTAGAAAACGCAGATGATTTGATAGAAGATCTAAAAAAGGCACTTGCGTGAGTTTGATTACCACAAAGGGTGCTTATGGGCTGATGGCTGTTTTTGAGGTCTCAAAAGGCACTAGTGAGCATCCTGTATCTATAAATGCGATTTCAGCAAATATCGGCGTTTCTCGTAATTATTTAGAGCAGATTTTAAACGCTTTAAAAAAAGCAGAGATAATAAGCGCGGTAAAAGGTATGAAAGGCGGATACTATCTAAGCAAAAGCCTGAGCGAAATCAGCTTTGGCGAGGTTTTAGATACGCTTGAAAATGACTTTGGCTTTTTTGCCAAAGACATTGAGGGTGAGTATAAAGAGCTTTTTGGCACGCTTGATAAAGAGCTTAAAAAGCTTTTTTCTAAGCCTTTAAGCGAGTTTAACAAAAACGCAGATAAATATTTAAATTACACAATTTAAGAGCGTTTAAGTGAAATTTTAGAATTCTAGATTGTTTTAGAATTCTAAAATTTTTAAATAAAATTGGAATTTAAAAAAAGGAAAATAATGCTAATTTTAAACAAAATTAATATTATAATCTTTGCTTTTATTATATTTTTTGCGTTTTGTTCTTTTGTAAATTCTTTCAGTTTTATTTTTGCT